>JANYFO010000418.1 GCA_025362635.1 Gemmatimonadaceae bacterium
ACGCCAACGAAGCAGTTCAAGGAGCTGGTTGATGAGATCGCAATGCTGATGGCGTACGAGGCGACGCGGGATCTCGCGCTCGATCGCGTCCCCGTCGATACACCACTCGAAACGACGACAGGGTGGGCAGTGCGCGGAAAAAAACTCACCCTGGTTCCCATTTTGCGAGCAGGACTCGGCATGGTCGAAGGTATTCTGCGACTGATGCCCTCCGCACGCGTTGGTCACATTGGGTTGTATCGGGACCACACCACGCTTGAGCCAGTGGACTACTACTTCAAGGTGCCTAGCGACGCGAGTGAGCGCGACTTTTTGCTGCTGGATCCAATGTTAGCCACCGGCGGCAGTGCCGCTGCGGCGGTCACGTCATTGAAGCGCGCCGGTGCAACACGTATCCGTTTTCTTTGCTTAGTCGCTGCTCCCGAAGGCGTGCAGCGTCTCGCGCGAGCGCATCCTGACGTCTCAGTCCTTGCGGCGTGCCTTGATCGCGAACTCAACGAACATGGTTACATTTTGCCCGGACTGGGTGATGCTGGTGATCGTCTTTTCGGTACGCGTTAACCATTGACCGCATCAGTGCAATCCCTGCAGTTAGGCAAACCATTCACGCGGCGACCGACATTGCTGTTGGGCAACTTCCATCACCCAGGCCTGTGCAGCAGGCTCTGTGATTTCGGTCGGCACCTTGTCGAACCACTCGCGTGCTCGTCGTCGATCGCCAATGCGTCGCCAAAGTTCACCGATCAGATACGTCAACACCGCCCGCTCCTCGATCGGCACGCCATCAAACGATTCCAACGCCTCCGCAAATCGCCACGCCGCTTTCCGACGAAAATACCGTTCGGCTTCCGTATCCTGCTCGTCAACGCAGCACCATGCCGCACGCAGGTACAAATCCGCGAGATAGCGCGGCTCACTGCCCTGCCATTCGGCAACACGCGCCGCATGATCGTACTTGAGCGATCCCGACGGCAGCTCGTGCTGCAGCGCGGACTGCAACTGATCGAGCACCGACGCGCGCAATTCGCACGGTACGTCCACACCATCGGCGAAATCGCGTTCAATCCCGGCATATCCGCAATGCGTGCAGAGATGCACGAAGTACGGTAGCGGTTGCATGCCCGCCGCGCGTTCGTGAAAGTCCGTGCGCTTGCCACCAAAGGCATTGGTCGCAACGACCGTCTGGGAACGAAATGCATTCTCGCAGACGGGACAGGTCAGTTCGATGAGATTCAGTGTGGTCATGGGTTGGTCAGTGCTTCGGATGTTCGCGTGTTGAGTCTCGACACATCACCGGCAAGAGTTGAATGCATGCGTGCGCCGTCTTGTGACGTTCGTGAGTCACCGCTATCATACCGCGTCTTCTTCGGCGAGTATGATCGCGCCGGCCTTCCGCTTCCGGGTCGTTGATGTTGATCAATCTCATTCCTGATTTTCTCGCCGTGCTCAGTGCCGCCAATCGTGAGGCGGCGTATTACGAGTATTTCGAGCGTCATCGCGCGCTCTTAACGGCGTATTGGAACAACTATGTGATCGAACCCTCGGGGCCGCACTTCGAGGACGTCGTGCGCGCCACCGTCGCCGCACAACGCGATGATCTCTTCGCGCTGCTTGCGCGCACCGATGTCGTGGCACTAGCGCTTCAAGCCGAAAGCAAAGTGCACGCGCTGCTGGAATCCGATGTTCAGTGCGATGTGGTGCTTATGATCGGCGTCGGCGCGGCGAATGCGGGGGAGCTTGTAGTGGGCGGTCGTGGCGTCGCGTTTCTCTGTCTCGAGCATTTCACCGGAGTGGCAAATGCGGAAACACAGGGTCTCGGACTCGACCCCGAGTTAATTCCACTCTGGCTTGCACACGAACTGACACACGTCATCCGCTACACATCGCCGACGAGTCGCAGCGACATGCGCGCATTGGTCGATGACGCCGATGGGTATTATTCGTATTGGGAGACCGGCCGACAGGCATCACTACGCGAGTTACTCGTTAATGAAGGACTCGCGGTGCACGTCTCCCGCGTCGTCAGTCCTGGACACGCAGCTTGGGAGTATTTTGGCTTTGCGCGCAAACAATACGCACGCGTCCGCGAAGTTGAGCCCATTCTGCGGCGTGCAACGCGTGTCGATCTCGATCATTCAGCCTTAGGGCTGCGGTTGCGATATCTATCCGGCGGCATGAGCGATGAAGTGCGCACCGCCGAGCGCGTCGTCCTACCAGAACGCGCAGGATATTTTTTGGGCGCTCGCATGGTTGAGCCGGCGATTCTTGCGCACGGGCACGCGTGGGCGGTGCGAGCGAGCGCGCTCGAACTGACCATGGCGGCGTTGCCGTTCGTGATGGATGCGCCACGACTCACCATCGTCAGCTAACGTCGTATCGCGCGTTACTTCCCGATGCAAAATTCGCGGAAGACTCGCTCCAGTACATCGTCAGTGCCAATCACACCAACCACACTGGCGAGCGCGTCGCGGGCCTCTTGGAGGTGCACCGCCACAACCGTTGCCGGGAGTGCGTCGCTTTGCCACGCGACAAGAAATTGCGCGATCTCGTCACGGGCTTGGGCTATACCGACCCGATGCCGCTCACGCGTCAGCATCGTTTCGGCAAACGGCGATGTCCGTGGGGAGTCGGCGTCCGCCACTGCCGTGTCAATCGTTTTGAGCAGTGCCGTTAACCCAACGCCGCTTTCTGCGCTCACGAGTTGCCACGTCACCGGTGTCGGCGCAGCGCCCGGTGTGTGCGTATCTGCTTTGGTGTACACGGGGATAATCGCTCCATCGGTTCGACCTGCCATCGCGTCAACCGTACGCTGCACTTCATTAACGGTGCTCCCACACGCGAGGACGACGCGCGCGTTCGCGACATATCGCGTGCTGACTTCGATGCCCAGTTTCTCGATGACGTCATCCGTATCGCGCAAACCGGCCGTATCCACGAATCGCATGGGAATCGGCTGACGGTCAAGGACGGCTTCAATCGCGTCTCGCGTGGTGCCGGCGATCGGTGTCACAAGCGCACGCGACTCGCCGAGGAGCGCGTTAAACAGCGACGACTTGCCCGCATTGGGCGGGCCTGCAATCACGACCAAGGCACCATCGCGGAGTATCGTAGCGCGTGATGTAGTCGCGGATAGCGCATCAAGCGATGCAAGTAGCGACACTGACCCGTCCGTGATGCGACGCCGATCAATGGGACCGTCGTCTTCACCAGGGAAATCAATGTCGTAGGCGAGTAACGCCTCAAGCAAAATCACTTCGTCGCGAAGAGCAAGAAATCGACGGGAAAGACCACCATCGAGTTGCGCGAGCGCATGGCGTTGCATGGCAGACGTGCGGGCATCGATAAGATCCGCGACCGCTTCGGCCTGCAGTAAATCCATACGTCCGTTCATCACCGCGCGGCGCGAAAATTCACCGGGGAGTGCCAAACGCGCGCCCGCGGCGATGCACGCGCCAAGCACGGTGGACGGTACGACATGACCACCATGCGTCGATAGTTCAAGCACGTCCTCGCCGGTATACGAGTGTGGGCCGACGAAATACGTGGCAATGGCATCGTCAAGCGCTTGCCCATTGTCCGGATTTCGCAACGTGACACGCTTTGCGATACGCGGCGATAGCGCGCCAATGCCGAGCGCGTGGGCGATGGTTTGCGCGCGCGCGCCGCTGAGGCGAATGATTGCGAGCGCACCGCGACCATCGGCGGTGGCGCGCGCGACAATGGTATCGGCGCCACCGGATAGCAACGACGCGCTGGGCGGCAATGCCGGCAGCGCGTCTGTCGATGAATTCATCGAACTCCTGTTGTGACGAACTGCTATCCGCGCACTAACGGCGCCGTCGCCCGGCCTCGCTCCTGCGAGATCAACCATTGCTGCGGTAGCGACGCAAGATTCTGCACCAAATAGTACAGATTCAACCCCGACGCCATGTTGAAGAAAATGAACAGCATCATCGCGGGCATCATGTACATCATCATTTTCTGCTGTTCACCCGCCTTCACGCCGCGCATACCAATCCACGAGAGGCCAACTGCCGTGATCGCGACTAAGATGGGCAGCACGAAAAACGGATCCTTGATTGAGATATCAGGCAACCACAGGAAGCTGACGCCGCGAAACTCAATCGTGTTTTGAAACACAAAGAACAGTGCAAAGAATACAGGAAGCGGGATCAGCATCGGCAAACAACCGGACAGCGAGCTGAATGGACTCATTCCGTGCTCCTTGTACATCTTCATCATCTCGACCTGCAACTTTTGTGGATCGCTTTTGTATTTCGCTTGGATGGCTTGCAGCTCTGGCTGGATGCGTTGCATCGCCATTGAACTGCGCATCGCGCGCTGATTGAGCGGCCACAATAACAAGCGCACCGAGACGCCAAACAGGACAAGAATCCATCCATAGGACAATCCTAAGGTGGCTTTCATCCACAGCAGTGATCGAATAACGAGCGTGGCAAACGGCTGTACCACGCCCTGCAACCATCCACCGTACGGATTAGACGTTTCGAATTCGCGACCGACGGCCACGAGGCGCGTAAATTCTTGCGGTCCGGCATAGAGTTCGAAGGATGCGGCACCGTCGCGCAATGGAGTCACGACAGTTGCTTGCGCGCGTGTCGCTTGCTTCGATGCGCGCACGCCACCGGTCACGTCAAGTTCGGCAAACCCTGGTTGTCCAACGGGCGTAAGCAAGCCGACCAAGAAGTATTTGTTCTTGGCAACAACCCACGTGATGGGACCTGTTTCTATTTTGCGTTCGCCCGGATCGAGCGATCGGAACGCCACACCCTTCGCGTTCTGTTTGTCCGGCTTGTAGGCGTACGCGAGATGCTGATGGTCTTCCGTGGTATCAGCTTCTGATGAACGAAAGCCGGGCGGCATGTCCACCAGCAGATAGCTGCTGGGTGGCGCACCGGCGACCGTTGCGGCGATGTGAACGCGATAGCTGTCCGGCAAAAACGAGTACGTGATACTCACGGCCCGCGCGGCCACCGTCGCGTCATACCGCACCGTCGTTTTGCCGTCGACTTCCGTGCGCGTAGTACGAAATTGTTGACGGTCGAGGGCCACCGTGTCGCCGGGCGTGACGAGCCGGAACGCGAGGAGTCGGTCGCCCGGACTTGCCAACTCGACGGGTTCGCCCTTCGTGCGACTCCGGTTGGCGAGCGTGGGATATTGCTGCATTTGCGCTCCAATGAGCGCCGCGCCGCGATTGGTGGTGCGAAAGATTGCGCGAGCGGTCGTGACAGCCGTGGTGTCAATCGGCGTGTTAGACGTTCCACTCGCCGATATCGCACCGGCTGCTAGACCACTTGGCGCAACAGCATTGGCGGCAGGAACGGTCGGCGATGTCGAGACCGTGGTGCTCGCGGCACTGTCGGCGCGTGTAAGCGAATCGGTCGTCACGAGGCCTGTGCCCACTGCCAGTTTTGGCGTTGGAAACAACAACGGCGTGACAACAAGAACTGCCGCCATCAAAACGACGGCGAGAACAATACGGCGAGGTTCCATGAATCGAGAGAATTACCACCGAGGGCTGGTCGATCGCGCGATCATCGCGCGATCACGGTACCGGGTCAAAGCCCCCGGGCCGGAAAGGATGACAGCGCCCGATGCGTCGGAGCGCTAACCATCCACCGCGCCATGCGCCGTGACGCTCAAGCGCCTCGATCGCATACGCGGAACACGAAGGATAATAGCGGCACGCTCCACCGAAGATGGGTGAGAGTACCAATTGGTACGCGCGCACCCCGACGATGAGGATTTTTCCGGGCACGGTCATCGCAACGTGATCGTCGCTAATTGTCGTGCAAGCGATTGCACGTCTTTACGCAGCGTCTCAAAATCTCGCGCGTACGCCTGTGGAGCGACACGAAACACCACGTCCATCGTGCGCAGTATGGGGAGCACGTCAAGGCGCACGAGTTCGCGAAGTCGTCGTTTCAGACGATTGCGATCGACTGCAGAATGCTTGTATCGCGGCACAATGAAGCCGACGCGCGGAAACGCGTGAAGGGAAGCAGTCGCGCGCACCTCGATCGATGCCGTGCGCACCCGCTTCCCCTCGTGTCGAACGACCTCGAGTTCGGTCCCGCGCGTAAGACGCTGCGCACGCGGGAACGAACGAGACTCAGACGCCCGCGTACTTTGACGGGATCTGCACGGTCAAACGCTTCCGTCCTTTCTTGCGACGGCGAGCGAGGACAGCGCGTCCCCACTTGTCTTCCATACGCGTCCGAAACCCATGTTTGCGGACCCGCTTGGTGTTGCGGGGATGATATGTAGGCTTGCCCATAAGATTCTCGTGCGATTGCCGAAGACTCGGCGGAGTGCGGCCGAGCACGGCGCGCGAAACTCGCGCAACGACAGTCGGCTAAGAAATGACCCAAGGTCCAGCCTC
>JANYFO010000452.1 GCA_025362635.1 Gemmatimonadaceae bacterium
CTTCAATCCGGCCATGTCGATTTCATTATCGAAGTGTCCGATGTTGGCGACGATCGCTTTGTCTTTCATACGGCTCATGTGCTCCACCGTAATGACGTTCTTATTTCCCGTCGCCGAAATGAAGACGTCGGCCGTATCGACGACGTCTTCGAGTGTCGTGACTTGGTAGCCTTCGAGTGCCGCTTGCAGCGCGCAGATCGGATCGATTTCGGTGACGATGACGCGCGCGCCTTGACCCTTAAGTGCTTGTGCACACCCTTTGCCGACGTCGCCGTAGCCCATCACCACGGCAACCTTGCCCGCGAGCATAACGTCAGTCGCGCGATTGAGTCCGTCGATGATCGAATGACGGCAGCCGTACAAGTTGTCGAACTTCGACTTCGTCACCGCATCGTTGACGTTGATGGCCGGGAAGGCCAGCGTACCTGCGCGCTCCATTTCGTACAAGCGATGCACGCCCGTGGTGGTCTCTTCTGACACGCCGCGAATCGCCGCAATAACTTTCGTCCAACGACCTGGATTGCGTTTCGCTTCAGCGCGCAGCAAGTCGAGAATAACGCCCCACTCTTCCGGCTCGTTATCCGCATCGAACGATGGAATGGTGCCGGATTTTTCATACTCCGCGCCGCGATGTACGAGCAGCGTGGCATCGCCACCGTCGTCAAGCAACATGTTCGGACCACCACCGTCGGGCCACATGAGTGCCTGCTCGGTGCACCACCAGTATTCCTCGAGTGTCTCACCTTTCCACGCAAAACCGGCGTGCCCTTCGGCGCGCTCACGGTGCCATGCGGGCCCACGGCTACGGCCGACGCGGCGTGATCTTGTGTCGAAAAAATATTGCAGGACACCCAGCGGACATCGGCGCCGAGTGCAACGAGCGTTTCGATGAGGACGGCAGTTTGTACGGTCATGTGCAACGAGCCCATAATCCGCGCGCCCGTCAACGGCGTTTGGCCCGCGTATTCCGCGCGCAGCGCCATCAGCCCCGGCATTTCAAACTCGGCGAGACGAATTTCTTTGCGGCCCCATTCGGCTAGCGCGAGATCGCGCACGGCAAAAGCCGGGCGATTAGTTGCATCGAGTGTTTCGACGCCTACTTCGGTCATGACTGCGGTGGCCATCGGTCGTGTCTCGGAAAGGGATGCGGAAGCGATGCGAAAACGGCGCGAAAAATGTGCAGCTGAACATCAGCGAACATCAGCGAACATCAGCGAACATCAGCGAACATCAGCGAACATCAGCGAACATGAGCGAACATCAGCGAACATCAGCGAACTTCAGTTCATGCAGCAACGGTAGCAGTCACAGTAAACAGCGCGGGACCGGTTGCCTGTGGATCAACCGGGAGCGGGACATAACGCACGCCGTAAAACCCGGCGTCTTGCAACAACGTCGACATCGTCTTGGCATCGAAGCCCAACCACACGTGGCCCATCTGTTGACGGTATTCCTCGTTCGCGTGTGCGCGCATATCGGCCACAAGCACGCGGCCGTTTGGCTTGAGCACGCGACGCACCTCGGCGAGCGCACGCGCGGGGTCTGCGACGTGATGCAACACGAGCAAGAGCACCGCCGCATCGAGCGACGCATTGGGGAGTGGGAGTGATTCAATGGCGCCGTGCGCCACCGTGATATTGCGAACACCCGCGAGTCGCGCGTGCGCCGTCGATAACATTTCTGGCGAGGCGTCAATCGCGTGTACATGCGCAACGTGCGGAGCCAACGCGGCCGATAGTGCCCCGGTGCCGCAACCTAAATCGCCGACGATCATGGTTGGATCAAGCAGGGCGAGCGCCGCACTCAAATCCGCGCGCGCACCAAACAGCGTCGTGCGCATCGCATCCCACTCAGCACTCGCCGTCGCGAAGAATGCTTCGCTGCGCGCGCGCCGCTGTGACATCACCGCATCCACGCGCGCAACATCTTGCTGCGCCGCAACAGTAGCGCGCATCGGTTCGCCAACGAGCGACCAAAGCGCACGCGCCTCATCGTCGAGCAACAGTGAGAGTCGATACCATCGACTCGCGCCGTCCGCGCGGGATGTCGTCCAACTTTCATCCGACAGAATGCGCAAGTGCCGACTCACCGTGCTCTGTGGCAATTGCAACGCATTACTCAGTTCGCCGACCGTCAGTTCCTGGCGCTCGAGCGCCAACAGCAGCCGACACCGTGTGGCGTCGGCCAGCTCAGCAAGCCGGTCATGAATGGAGAGTCGCGAAGATGTCATATCCGTTTATCCGGATGAAAGGATAGTAGCGTGTTATGCATTAGGGAATAGGCTTTAGGGATTAGGACTTGCAGACTGATGTAGTTCTTAAGTCTTTATCCCCTATTCCCCACCCCCTAATCCCTACTCCCTATCTCCCCCTTCTCGTCGCCGCCCTGGTCGGTCTGGCGGTGGGCACCGAACGCGAGCGCTCCGGCCATGCGACTGGCCCGGATGCCCGCTTTGCTGGGCTGCGCACCTTCGGAGTACTTGGGGCGATCGGGGGATTTGCCGGTTGGTTTTATCTCGATGGCGCGGCCTTAGGCGGCGTTGTTCTTTTCGCGGCAACGCTGCTTTTTCCCATTGCCGCTTATGTCACGGCAATGCGGCGTCCGGGTAGTACAGCGGATGGCACCACAGAAGTCGCCGCCATGTTCGTGATCGCGCTCGGATTCACGGCGGGACTTGGTCATGTTGGCATCGCGAGCGGGGCCGCTGTGCTCGTGGTCGTACTCCTCGCCGAAAAGTCAGTACTCCATCGCGCGCTACACGACGCTGATAGTCTTGAGGTGCGCGCCGCCGTACAGTTCGCGGTCTTAGCGCTGGTCGTCTTACCCGTCCTACCCGAGGGGGCGTACGGGCCATACGGCGCATTTCAACCGCGAACCTTGTGGATCGTAGTTCTTCTGTTTTCGGGAATGAATTTTATTGGTTATCTCGCGCGACGAAAAATTGGTGAAACACGCGGTTTAGTCCTGACAGGATTGCTCGGCGGTCTCGTGTCGTCGACCGCCGTAGCGCTCAACTTCAGTCGGCGCAGTCGCGACAATCCCACGCTCGCACAGCCGCTCGCACTTGGCGTGATCGCCGCGTGCACCATGCTGCTGCCGCGCATCATTGTGGTGTGCACCGTACTACGTCCGGCCGTCGCGATTGCGGCGTTACCGATGCTCACGTTGCCGTTTGTAGTTGGGGCCTTGATCATTGCGCGTGCCTTATGGCAAGCGCGTCACGTGCCGTCCAGCAACGTGCCGTCCAGCAACATACTTCCTTCCACCGTTGACGCGACCACAGCTGCGTCCCTGCAAAACCCGCTTGCGCTCGCGTCCTCGCTCCAAATGGCAGCAGCGTTTCAGATCGTCCTCTTCGTCATTGCCTTCATGCAGCAACGCGTCGGCAACACGGGGGTGTTGATGTCAGCGACCCTCCTCGGCCTTACCGACATGGATGCCCTGACATTTTCTATGGCGCGCTTGGGCAACGATCCGCAAATGACGTTGGTGGCTGCACAAGCGATCGGTATTGGCGTGCTGTCGAACACCGCACTCAAGATTGGCGTATCCATTGGATTTGGCGCGAGCGGATATCGGTGGCGCGTCGCTCTGGGCTTACTCGCGTTAGCGGCAGCCAGCGGCATCGGGCTCTGGTTCGTTTGGCCATGACATCAGTTGTCGCGGTCGTCACGGCGGTTGGTCGAGCTGTTCGCGAATCGGTCGAAAGTATCGGAACCGGTGCGCGCTTTGTGCGCGATGTACTTCGCGCCTCACGCGACACCGACAGTTGGATGCCGCAATTCACCTTACATGCCCGCACCTTAGGGGTCGGTTCACTGCCAATCGGCATCTTCATCGCGATTTTCACCGGCATCGTGCTCGCACTGCTTGCGAGCTATTCGGTGGGCGACATCGTGCCGCCGTATTTCGTTGGTACGCTGGTGCAGAAAACTGTGACGCTTGAACTCGCACCCGTGCTCACTGGACTCGCGCTCGCGGGTCGGGTCGGCGCGAATATCGCGGCAGAATTAGGCACGATGCGTGTCACCGAACAGATCGACGCTCTAGAAACACTCACGTTTGATCCGATGAGTTATCTCGTGGTGCCACGCGTGTGGGCAGCAACATTGATGTTTCCGGTCGTCGTTGGTGTGGCGATGATGGTGGGCGTCACATCTGGATGGTTGGCAGCCATCGGCCTGCTCGACGTGACAACGCCACAGTTTCTCAAAGGTGTACGTATTTTTTTCGTGGACTTTGACGTGCGGTACGGACTCGTGAAAGCGGCGAGCTTCGGTGCTGCCGTTGCACTGATTGGATGTCGGGCTGGCCTCACCACGACTGGCGGCGCACAAGGCGTAGGCCGCAACGCCACGCGTGCTGTGGTCATTTCGGCGGTCATGATTCTCGTGCTTGATGCATTTTGGGCAGTGGTGTGGCTCACCGGTCGTACACTTCGGTAGACGAGGCTTTACGCATGACTTCGGAACGACGCACGAATGACTTTCTGGTCGGCGCGAGTGTCCTCGTGGTGGCGGTCGTCCTCGTGATTGCGGTGCTCTGGTTGCGACAGGCCGACATCGGTGGGAAAACGCAACATGTCGTGGTGCGCACGCGGGAAGTGGGCGGCGTGGCATTGGGCAATCCCGTTGTAATTCGCGGCGTTCGCGCTGGACAAGTCGAGAGCATCACACTGGGTGAGCGTGGCTGGGTGGTGCTCACGTTGGGCATTGATCGCGGTGTGCCGTTGCCCGCCGATCCCGTGGTATTGTTGGTGGCCTCCAGCTTGTTTGGTGAATGGCAGGTGACGGTGGCCGATGCGACAGGTGTTCCCGCAGATCGTGACCTGCGCGCAGCGTTGGTAGAAGCGCATACTACCGGTGACACGCTGGCTGGCGCGGTGTTGCCCGACATTGCACAACTGACGTCAGTGGCTGGACGCATTGCCGGCGACGTGGCGAAAGTTTCTGATCGCGTGCAAATCGCATTCGATGACAAGGCCGCGAAAGAGTTACGCGAGTCAATTCGGAACTTCGCGGCGCTGTCGGCCGAATTGGCGAAGACGGTGCAGCTGCAGTCGCGCAATCTGGATCACATTAGTACCGATGTGCGGCTTGGATTGACGACGGTCAACGTTGCGGCGGCAAATCTCAATCGTTTTTCGAGTCGTGTTGATTCGGCGACGAGTCGCGGTGAATTGCAAACCATTGTCACCAACTCCCAGACTGTCGCGCGTGATCTTGTGCAGGCGACGGCGTCGTTGCGAAAACTTGCCGATGACGCGACTGGCACGCAAGCGCGCCTGTCGCTTGCCGTGTCTCGTGCCGACTCTGTTTTCGCGAAGGTCAACAGCGGGCAGGGAACGCTGGGGCGGATGTTGAACGATCCGCGGTTATATCACAACAGTGATTCGCTGGTGATGGAGTTACGTGCCCTGGTGGCGGATGTGAAGAAAAATCCAAAGCGGTATATCAATGTGCGGGTGTTTTAAGACGAAAGGTTGACCCAATAAACAAAACCGCCGCTGTTTCCGGACGACGGCGATCACCCCGTGGTGCCACGATCAGCGGCGGAGACGCCAGCCTTACAACGCCCACCAAATGCTGCGTGCAAAACGATCCCACAGACGATGCGGAAGTGTTCGCTTCTGCCATTCGACACGCGTAATCTCGATAGTCGTATCCGCGTCAGCCAAAAATGTCTTCACAAGCATCTGTCCATACGCAGCATCCAGGATCAACAAATTGCACTCGGCATTTAGCCACAGCGAACGGAAGTCGAGATTAGACGATCCAATCAGACTCGCGTAGCCGTCCACGACCATCGTCTTCGCATGCAGCGTCGCCGCTTGATACTCAAAAATACGCACTCCACTCGCCAACAACCATGTATATGCGCCATGCGCCGCGTGACGAGTGAGAGGAACGTCAGCGCGTGGTCCGGGCAACATCAGTCGCACATCTACCCCTCGACGCGCCGCCGCAATGAGCAATCGAATGGCGCGCATGGGCGGCGCAAAATACGGTGTGGTAATCCAAAGATGTTCGCGTGCGCCGCCCACCAGCGCCGCCAACACCGCGATCATTTCGCGCTGCCCACGACCTGGCCGCGGATCCAGTACTAACACGGTGCGTTCGCGTTCACGATTCGCCGAAACCTCACGCAATACCCGACGTCCACGACGCCGATCTTCGCGTCGCGCTAACGTGCGTGCGACGCGCAGCCGCCACGCGCGCGCACTGAGGCGACGAAGTCCGTGCGCGTGCGGTGCGACAATGGTCGTACTCCATGACACATATTCGAGCCCAGGTAACGGTGGCCCCTGTGCGCGATCCCATCCTTCAGCAAACACGGCGGCAAGTTCGCGCGCCACGGTCCCTTCGACACAAATGAATGTGTCGCGAAACGCGTCATTCCTTTCGTGGATGGAGGAACCGTATTCCACGCCAATATTCATTCCGCCAGTAAACGCCACGACACGGTCAATGACAATAAGCTTGCGATGGTCGCGGATCAGCGCCTCGAAGGGGCGTCGCCACACGCGGTGGAAAAGCCGCACCGTCACGCCATCGGCTTCGAGTGAACGCCAGAAGAGGTCGGCCGTGGCGACCGAGCCTACCGCATCAGCCAGCACGCTCACACGAACGCCGCGGCGAGCGGCGGCAATTAGCGCCTGCTTAACGCGTTCACCAACACGATCATCGCGCAAGATGTATGTCTCCAGCAACACCTCGGTGCGCGCGGCATCTATAGCATTGACCACGGCATCAAATGCCAACTCGCCATCAACAAACTGTACGATCGGCGGCGCGTCGTGCATCGCCGTAGGATCAATGCGCTGGATGAGTGCGAGGAATGCCTCGTCGCGCACGCCGCCAGCGATGTGCATGGCCAACGCC
>JANYFO010000462.1 GCA_025362635.1 Gemmatimonadaceae bacterium
GGTCGAAGGTCATTTGTTATCCGACGTGATCGCGATCAACGCAAGCATCGATATCGTGATGGGAGAGATTGATCGGTGAGTCACGGACCCTCCGCGAGCGGCGGCGCGCTCATCGCCGCAGCACCGCATTCGCGGCACGACGATGCGGCGTACGTGCCCGTCTTTACTGGTGCACGTCGCGTCGAACTCGACGCCATTTTGACGCGCTATCCGTCAAAGCAAGCCGCGCTGCTTCCCGCGCTGTGGATGGTGCAAGACATGTATGGATGGGTGAGCGAAGCCGCGATGGAAGAAGTGGCACAGGTGTTGTCGATCACGGCGGCATATGTCAAAGGCGTCGTCTCTTTTTACACCATGTATCACCTGCATCCTGTCGGACGGCATTTCATACAAGTGTGCACAACGACGCCGTGCAACGTGTGCGGTGCCGAAGACGTCGTGCGCGCCTTGCTCGAACACACGGGGTGTGGTGAGCTCGGCCTGACCAGCGCGGACGGCAAGTTCACAGTCATCGAAGTCGAATGCCTTGGCGCGTGCGGGTTCGCAACGCCAATCATGATCAACAACGCGTTCGTGGAGTCGGTTACACCCGAGTCAGTATCGCGCATTCTTTCGGAGTTGGTGTAATGGGGTATCCGCATCCGTCGCATCCGCGTGAAACGCCTATTTTGTCGAAGCACTTCGGCGATCCAGAGGCGCGCACGCTCAGCGGGTGGCGCGCACGCGGTGGCTACGAGGCGCTCGCAAAGGCGTTAGCAACCGATCCGCAGGAACTGCAAACGATTATGAAGGATTCCGGATTGCGCGGTCGTGGCGGCGCCGGATTCCCGACCGGTTTAAAGTGGTCATTTATGAAACCGGACGGCAAAGTGCATTACATGCTTTGCAACGCCGACGAATCCGAACCCGGAACATTTAAAGATCGCGAGATCATGCGCTGGACACCGCACGGCCTCGTCGAAGGTGTTGCGATCGCCGCGTATACGATCTACGCTGAAACAGCGTACATCTATATCCGCGGCGAATTTACGGAACCGCTCGCGCGCGTGACACGCGCCGTCGAAGAAGCGTATGCCGCCGGCATACTCGGTGCGAACGCGATGGGGTCGGGGAAACGTGTGGACGTGCACGTGCATCGTGGTGCAGGCGCGTACATCTGTGGCGAAGAAACCGCGCTGATGAATTCGCTTGAAGGCCGTCGTGGCAATCCGCGCATCAAGCCACCGTTTCCAGCGGTTGCTGGACTGTTTGGCAAGCCGACCACCATCAACAATGTGGAAACGCTCACGGTGGTGCCGCACATCATCAAGAACGGCGCGGAATGGTACAAACAATTTGGCCGTCCAGACAATCCCAAAAGCATCGGGACAAAGCTGTTTTCTGTTTGCGGAAACATTACACGTCCAGGCAATTATGAAGTTGCACTTGGATTTCCGTTCAAAGATTTCCTTTACGATCTTTGCGGCGGCCCGCTACCTGGTCGCGAAATTAAGGCCGTGATTCCTGGTGGCTCGTCAGTGCCGATTCTCACGCGAGAAGAAGCTGAGGGCGCGCTCATGGATTACGAAGGGTTTGTCGCGTCGGGCACAATGCTAGGGTCTGGCGGCGTGATTGTGTTCGACGACAAGCAAGACATGGTGCGACAGATTGCACGGCTCGTCCGCTTCTACGCGCATGAGAGTTGCGGGCAGTGTACGCAATGCCGGGAAGGCACGGCGTGGACGACGCGCATCATGGAGCGCATTCGCGATGGTGAGGGAACCATGGAAGATCTCGACACGCTCGTGGCGATCGCTGACGGCATGACGGGCAAAACGATTTGTGTACTCAGCGATTCGTGCGCAACGCCAGTGCTGTCGGGACTAAAGAAATTCCGTCACGAATTTGAAGCGAAGATCCACGCCAATCGATCGATGGTCACAGTGCTAGGCGCATCACGCGCGTCCGCAGCATGAGACGCGTACGGTGACGGACGTCAAGATGATTTCGCTGACAATCGAAGGGCGGCCCACCACTGTGCCAGACGGCACCTCCATCCTGGAGGCGGCGAAGACGGCGGGCGTCCTCATCCCACATTACTGCTATCATCCAGGATTACCGGTTGCTGGTGTATGTCGGATGTGTTTGGTCGAAGTGGAAAAATTTCCGAAGCTTGCGCCAGCGTGCGCGACGACGGTGATGGAAGGACAGGTGGTGCACGTCCATTCGCCGAAGGCGCTCGAAGCACGAAAAGGCGTGCTCGAATTCTTGCTGATCAATCATCCGCTCGATTGCCCGATTTGCGATCAGGCCGGCGAGTGCGAGCTGCAAGACTACACGTTCGCTGAAGGCCGCGCGGATTCGCGATTCAGGGAGCCGAAGCGCTTTAATCCGGTGGAAGATTTCGGCGGTGACGTATTGTATGTGCAAAATCGCTGCATCCTTTGTACGCGATGTGTGCGGTTTATGGACGACATCGCACACGACCCCGTACTGAATGTGTCGGAACGGGGTGATCGCGCGTACATCGGAAAAGCCGACGGACACGACCTCACCAACGTGTGGGCTGGGAACGTCGTTGACCTCTGCCCGGTCGGCGCGCTCCTCTCGAAAGATTTTCTCAACAAAGCGCGCGCGTGGGAGTTGGATCGCGCGGCAACAGTTTGCACGGGCTGCAGTCAAGGCTGCAACATCGTCGCCGAGACACGCGACAATGTCGTGGTACGAATGCGTCCGCGACCGAACGACGAGGTAAATCAGTACTTCATGTGCGAAGTTGGTCGCATGGGCTACCGCGCATTCAATCGTCGTGATCGCATCGATCAGCCGTTAGTCCGCCAAGAGCATTCGCTCGCCATTGCAGAGTGGGGGGGAGCAATCACAGCCGCCGCGCGATTGCTCGCCGGGAAGCGCGTCGTGGTATTGGTCTCGCCTAATCTCTCCAACGAATCGCTGTTCCTCGCGCAGCGCGCAATCATGACATTCGACGGCGTCAGCGTGTTTCGCGTCGCGCGCGGCGTTGAAATCGCGCTGCCGGGAGCGAATGATTTGTCACTTCGAGCTGAGCGTGCGGCAAATACGCACGGTGCGCGACTCTTTGGCTTCGTTGAGATCACGTCGCTGAGCGACTCGTTGCGTGACGGTGACGCGTTGCTAGTGATTGATGACGCGCTTGATGGGATTGCGGGATCGGTTCTCGACCGTGCGTCGGCGGTCGTGTACATCGGTACGGTATTACCGGAAGCGATGACGGTGCGTGCTGCCGTCGTCCTTCCGATCTGCAACACACTCGAAGAAGAAGGCACATTTACGAATCTTCGCGGACGCGTTCAGCGATTCCTCCAAGCAAAAGCAGCGCCCGGTGTTGCGCGACCGACGTGGTATGTGATGGCGGACCTGGTCACGGCGCTCGGCGGTGCCGCACAGTACTACATGTCGTCGGATGTTTTCACGGCAATGGCACAAACACACGAGGCGTTTCAGTCGCTGCATTACGAGGAATTGGGCCTTCGTGGATTGCCCATCGTCAAAACCGACACGCCAATTGCCGTTGCCGGTGTCTCCGTATGAGCGCATTGCTCGCTCTCGCGGACACCTTTTCCAATCTGTTCCCCAAAGCTGACCCGCAACACGCACCAGCCGCTCTCGGCACCTTTGTCTTGGCGAGCTGCATAAAGATTCTTGTCGTCTTCGTACTGTATTTAGTCGGCGTCGCTTTGCTGACGCTCGCAGAACGCAAAGTTGCAGCATGGATTCAAGATCGACGCGGTCCCAATCGTGCTGGACCTGGAGGCATCTTGCAGCCGGTCGCTGACGGTATAAAGAATTTTATGAAGGAAGAAACGAATCCAGCGGAAGCGGATCGTTGGCTTTTTCTCATTGCACCCGCGCTGGCCTTCATCCCAGCGATGCTCACTTGGGCGGTGCTTCCGCTTGCGGCCCCGTTGCCGACACCGTGGGGATTGATCGATATGTCGGTGGCCAACCTGCCGGTTGGTTACTTGTTTACCCTCGCAATTTCATCGCTCGGTGTCTACGGCATCGTGCTCGCCGGATGGTCGTCGAATAACAAGTACGCGCTGCTCGGCGGCCTGCGCTCAAGCGCGCAAATGATTTCGTACGAAATTGCCTTGGGCATGTCCACTATTCCCATATTGCTCCTCGCCGGGAATGTCTCACTCTCGGCGATTGTGCAGCAACAGCAACACATGGGCTGGAACGTGATATCACTGACCATCGCATGGTTCACGTTTATGGTCGCGTCGTTCGCGGAAACCAATCGTCTGCCATTCGATTTGCCGGAAGCCGAGTCGGAGCTCGTCGCAGGTTATCACACGGAGTACAGCGGGATGAAATTTTCCATGTTTTTTATCGCCGAGTACGCGAACATGGTGACCGTGAGCGGACTGACCGCAACACTATTTTTTGGTGGATGGGATATTCCGTTTACGCAATGGGATAATCTTCCGCCGTGGACGATGTTGAAAACTGTATTAACGCTTGCAGCCTTCGCGGTTAAAACCGGGTCGTTTCTGTTCTTGTTTATGTGGATTCGCTGGACGCTCCCGCGATTCCGCTACGACCAACTGATGTCGCTTGGATGGAGTATCATGTTGCCGATCGCGTTGGCGTACATCGTCATCGTAGCAGCTGTTACGTTGGGCCTTGATGCGCTCGGTCTGGCGCGTGGTGTTTGGTTTTCGCTCGCGTTGCTGGCGATGAACGTCGTGCTTATCACCGTTTTGTTACGATGGCTTGATCGTGGAAAGTTGATCAGCCCATCAACGGCGCGTGTCGGTCCGACCGACCTTGAACGATTGCGTGCGCGTGGATTGGATCTTTCACATCAGCAGCTTGCTGCGCAGCGAACAATCGAGCGTTCGACCGAACGACGACGTACGCCGCTCGTCAGCGCCGTGACGTCGACTTCAGCTGACACCGAGGACTCACGCTAATGGCCATCGGGATCAAAGTGATGCATCGACCGCTCGAGCGCGTGAGCTACATTCGCGCAACGCTCAACGGTATGGTGACCACGCTTAAGCATTTAGTTGATCCGCACAAAGTGACGATGCAGTATCCCGAGACCAAGTGGGATTTATCTCCACGGTGGCGCGGTACGCATCGCATGCTGACCACCGAAACTGGAAAGGCAAAGTGTGTCGCCTGCGGACTGTGTCCGACGGTCTGCCCGGCGAATTGCATCAAACTCGTGCCTGGTGAGGACGAAGAAGGGAATCGTTTCCCGCTTGTATTCGAGATCGATGAATTCCGATGCATCTTTTGCGGGTACTGTCAGGAGGTCTGCCCAGAAGAAGCCATTCATCTCGGTCGCCACTACGAAAACGCAGAATTTGATCGTGCATCGTTCGTCTATGATCTCGAGCGACTCACGGCGCAGACGCATCCGGTCAGTGAATTGTGGGATCCGACCGATCCGAAGGGCGAATGAACGGATTCTTTCATTTTCAATTTTATCTCTTTTCGTTGTTCGCGATCGCTTCGGCGCTCCTGTTCGTGACGCGAAAGGCACCAGTCGCGGCGGCTCTGTGGCTCGTGAACGTCATGTTTGCGCTCAGCGGACTGTACGTGATGCTCGACGCGCCTTTTGTCGGCGTCATTCAGGTGCTCGTTTACGCTGGCGCCATTATGGTCGTGTTCGTTTTCGTTGTCATGCTCCTTAACCTCGGCCGCGCCGAGGTGACCGACATACGTGCGCTTGGTGCGCGCTTGGGTGCAGGAATCGTTGGCATTGCGCTCGTCGCAAATCTCCTCGTCATACAGCGGGACAATATTCCGCACGTTGAGCTGGCCGCCGCACAGGACAACGTCGTGACCGCAGTTGCGACGTCACTGTTTACGGACTACGTCGTCGCCTTCGAGTTAACGAGTATCGTCTTGCTCGTCGCCATCGTGGGCGCTGTCCTGCTGGCCAAAAAGCGAGTGCGTGCATGATCCCGGAGTCGTTGGTCGTTTCCGCCATCCTGTTTGCGATCGGCGTTGTCGGTGTGCTCACCCGCCGCAACGCGATCATTCTGTTCATGTGCGTGGAGTTAATGCTCAACGCTGTGAATCTGTCGTTCGTCGCGTTGTCGAAACTCCATGGAGTCACGGGTCATGTGTTTGTCGTCATGGTGATGACCATTGCCGCCGCAGAAGCTGCACTCGGCCTTGCCATCGTGATCTCGGTCTTCCGTCATTTCGGCACCGTAAATCTGTCCGCACTTCGGCAACTCCGCGGATGATGCCGCTGCCCGTAGTGCTTCAGGCATCCGCCGTTGCAATTCGCCATCCGCTCGACGGCTCGATTGCCGAATACGCTTGGTTGCTTCCACTCATTCCGCTACTCGGCGCGTTCTTTCATGGCCTACTGTCGCTCCGACCGTTACGATCGGAAGCAACAACGCATGCGCTCGTTTCCCTTGTAGCGCCTGGCGTTCTCGCAACTGCATTCGGATTGGCGTTAGCAATGTTCGCAACGATGCGTGGGTTGCCGACATTCGACGCGCCGTTTGTACGCACTTATGCGCAGTGGATGCCAGTGAGCACCCTTCGTGTCGACTGGGGGCTGCAACTTGATCAACTGTCCATCCTCATGGTGCTCGTGATCACGGGAGTTGGCACATTGATTCACGTGTTTTCCGTCGGCTACATGAAATCGGATGCCGGGTACGCACGTTACTTCGCGTACCTCAATTTGTTCGTGGCCTTCATGCTCGTACTCGTACTCGGCTCAAGCTATCCGGTGCTCTTTGTCGGCTGGGAAGGCGTGGGACTTTGCTCATATCTGCTCATTGGCTTTTGGTTTACCGATCAGGCCAATGTTGAAGCGGGCAAGAAGGCGTTCATCGTGAATCGCATCGGCGATTTTGGCTTTCTCGCCGCCATGTTTTTAATCTGGACGACGGTTCAAAAGTTGGATTTTGTCGGCGCCCACGCTGCGCTGGCCACCATGTCGGGCGCGCCTGTCGTGCTTGCGATCGCGTTATTGCTTTTTGTCGGTTGTGTGGGCAAGAGTGCGCAATTGCCGCTTTATATATGGTTGCCAGATGCAATGGCTGGACCAACGCCGGTGTCGGCATTGATTCATGCCGCAACGATGGTGACCGCAGGCGTGTATCTCGTCGTCCGCGCCGCCCCCATCTTCTCCGGTGCACCGGAAGCGTCGCTCGTTGTGACGTCGGTCGGCGCATTGACTGCCTTATTTGCCGCGACCATAGCCTTGCGGCAATGGGACATCAAAAAGGTTCTCGCGTACTCCACCGTCTCTCAGCTCGGCTACATGTTTATGGCGGTGGGCAGCGGTGCGTATACGGCGGGCGTATTTCATTTGATCACGCATGCCTTCTTTAAAGCGTTGCTCTTTCTTGGCGCTGGTTCGGTGATTCATGCGCTACACCAGGCATATCACCAGTCACAGCGACATGAGGATGCGCAAGATTTACGCAACATGGGTGGCCTTGCGCGATTTATGCCGATGACGGCCGTCGCGATGGTACTTGCAACGTTGGCAATCGCTGGCGTGCCGCCATTGGCAGGATTCTTTTCGAAAGACGAAATACTTTCGTCAGTTTTCTCGCGCGCGCACGAGTCGCCGCTCGCAAACGCCACGATGCTTGGAATCCCAGGGAGCGTCGTGCTGTACACGGTCTATGGCGTGGGACTCGTCACCGCGTTGTTCACCGCAGTCTACATGACGCGTTTACTGATGCTCACATTCTTTGGCACAAATCGTACGGGAGACATTGAACGCGCAACGTTGCATGAAGCGCCTGCGATCATGACCGCGCCCGTACTGCTCCTTGGCGTTCTCACGGTCGTCGGCGGTTGGCTCAACTTACCAACGCTGTTGCCGCTCGGGCCTACCGAGTTGTTAACACACTGGCTCGACCCGGTGACCGCGGCAAGTGCCTTGCGACTTGCCGGCCATGGTGAGCTTGCGCGCGGCACGGAAACGCTGTTAATCGGTGTTGCAATTGCGACGGCACTGCTGGGAATTGTCATCGCCCTCGTGCGCTACCGAAAGCCACTGAGCGACAAGGCGCATTCGCCGCCGGATACCGGCGTCGCCGCGATACTCGCGCGGGCATACGGTGTCGATACGGCGGTTGATGTCGTCATACGACGACCGGTGACGCGGTTCGCCGACACAATTCTGGCACGTGGACTCGATGTCGGTATCGATCGCGCTTTCAACGCGAGTGGTGCGTTCTTCGCGCGCGTTGCGGAATTGTCTGGCGCACGGTTGCAAGATGGCGACGTTGGTAAGTATGCGTGGCTAATCGCGGCTGGTGCGTTAGCGATGCTCGCCGCGTTCACGCTGAGCTAAGCGATGCGATCCTTTCTCCTCTCGTTTGGCGCTGATCACTGGGTGCTGTCCGCGATGTTGCTCTGGCCACTCCTCGCTGCAGTTGCGGTTCGTGTCATCGGTCGCGATACGTCACGCGATGAGAATGGTGCCGAAGCGCCGAGTGGCGGCCCAGACGCCCGGGTGCTGACGGCGGCAGCGATGATCGGTGAGGCATTACTGGGCATCGTATTGTGGCTCGTCTACGATCCCGACGCGCACGGCTGGCAGGCGCGTGCGGACTGGCCGTGGTTGAGCGATATTGGCGCATCGTTCAGCGTGGGCGTCGATGGACTTGGATTACCGATGGTTGTGTTGACGGCGCTCCTGATGCCGCTCGCCTTCGTCGGATCGTGGAACAATGTGCGTCTGAAGACGCCTGCATTTGGCGCGGTTGCGCTGACGATGACTGCGGGGATCATCGGCATCTTCGCATCGCTCGATTTGTTGCTGTTCTATGTCTCGTGGGAGTTAATGCTGATCCCGATGTATTTTCTCATCGGTATTTGGGGAACAGGT
>JANYFO010000478.1 GCA_025362635.1 Gemmatimonadaceae bacterium
ATCCCACGAATTATTCATGCGATACGCGAGCCGTTTGCCATCGGCGGACAGCTTGCCTTGATACGCGCGCGGCATGGGCATCGGTTCTTCAATCCCACCGGCGGCGGCAATGGTCCAAAAGCGCGGTGATGCGCTGGGTGCCGCCGTTGCGCGCATTGTGGAGAAGACGATGGACTTTCCGTCGGGTGTCCAGCCTTGTACAAGGTCCGCCGCGGGATGCCATGTCAAACGCTTTGGTTCCCCTCCGCTTGCGGCGACGACATATACATCCGAGTTGCCAGAGTAGTCACCGGTGAAGGCGATCCATTTGCCGTCGGGTGACAGTTTCGGATTGCTCTCGTTGCCGCCGCTCGTGATGCGTCGCGCATTGCCACCGGAGCGCTCGGTGATCCAAATGTTATTCGCGTAGGTGAACGCGATCTGTGTCGCGCTGACGGTGGGGCTACGAAGGAGACGAGTTTGCGCGGTGAGTGTTGTGACGGAGGGTGCGAGACACAGCACCGCGGCGAGGAGCGAGCGCATCGGACGAGGCATGGAGAGCGGAGGGACGGAGGCGAAACGACGTCAGCGGAGCGAACGGCTGAGTAAAACTTATGCCGTGCGCGTCGCAGTGACTTGCGCCAGGTGGTCCCACTCGGTATTCATTACGACAAATCGCAGTAAATGCGACGGTGCAGGGTTGCGAGTCGACACTGACTCGCGAGCGCTGCGCCGAACAAGTCAGTTGTGCCGTCCGAAGAATCTGTCTTCGATAAACCAACTCAGAAGCACGAGGATCACAGAGATCACCATTACTCGAGCTAAGTGATTTTGATTTTTCCATGGCGGTTTGCGCATGCTTATATCCTCGTTTGAATCTTATGCCGGCAGCAAATTGGATGGAAAAACGATCGCTACGGCGTAACCGTCGCGGAACCATTCAGAAGCACATGCCCCCTTTTTGGTTTGATATGGAAATCGTCTTATATCATTTTGACAGAGCGGGATCGCAACAGCTCTCAGTCGCTCGACGTCCACATTGCTGCTCTACCGACTGTTCCGGCCTCTTTTTCTTCAATCGTTCGCGCGAAGCGAGGCCGAAGCGGTAGTCACTGTGTTACTTGCGCCCTCGAAGCGAACGGACTTCGAGCGTCGTAGCTCGCCACGAAAGAAACCACGAGAGCGCAATGAACACGACGGCAAGTTCCTCGAGGTTGTCGATAGCCGTCTGACCACCTCGAATACCGTAGATCGTCGAGATCACTAATCCCGTGGGGATTAACACGGCGTAAATGCGATATCTCCCTTTCGAAATGCGCACGCGCGTCTCCTTTTAGTTCGTACTCTGAGTGGGCCGTGCTAGCCCGCGCCGACATTCGCGGATCGCGAATTAGGTGGCGTACTGGCAGTTATCTCCACGTGCGCACATGTCAGATCATATGCAAATACGCGCGATCAGTGGCCCATTTTTATCCATCCGACGATGCCATAGTGCCCCCACGCTCATGGCGACTTCGCGAGGTACTGCATCACCGCATCGTTGAGCGCGTGCTCGGCCATCGCCGCGCACGCAAGGTTTGCAAAACTTGACGTGTTGTAGACCGCAATCACGGCGCGCGTGGTGCGGGGATTGAAGTAGAGGAATGACCGAAAGCCCGCTTGCGTACCCGTGTGTCCAATGATGCGTTCTGCGCCCGCGCTGTAGAGGAAGAACGACAGTCCCATGGCACCGTTTGCGGGTTGCGTGGCATCGAGCGGAACGACTTGGCTCCACATTTCACTCAATGATTTTCGCGAGAGTATAAGGTCGTACGTGTGTTGCAACTTCGGATCATTGTGTGCGGCGTTCGTGAGAAATGCCGCGTACGTCATGAGGTCGCTGAGTGGCGCATTCCAGCCACCGTTAGGAATCGTGATACCCGGATTAAAGTCGCGCCCGTTGGCCGTGATCGAAAGGCCCCGCGTCGTTGAGTCACGGTGGACGTAATAGTTGTTAGAGCGATCACCCGCGAGATGATACGGCGTGGTGTTGACGTAGCTGTGCGTGAGACCCAGCGGTGTCCAGATGTTTTTCTGGATGTAATGAATCCAGGGGTCACCGGTGATCTGTTCAATGACGCGCGCGAGATAGACGAATCCTGGATTGCTATAGCCGAATTGCGTGCCCGGTTTGAATAGCAATTGTTGATACGGCATCATGGCAACGAGCTGTTCCCACTTCGTTGGTTCGAACGGTTGCCATGGACTGTTGTCGTCACTGTACGGCCACGTACCGTTGCGTGTGCCTGCGCTGTGCGAAAGTAACATGCGCAATGTGATGTCATCCATTGAACCGAAGGCATCGTGTATTTGCCGCAGCTCTGGGAGGTACATGGTGATGCGATCGTCGAGACTGAGTTTGCCGCGATCACGGAGCTGCATGATCGCGATGGCCGTCAGCGTTTTGGTGATTGAGCCCCAATGGAAGATCGTTGCATCGGTGACCGGTTCACGGAGCGCCCGATCGCCCATGCCCACATTGTCGCGCGCGATGATGACGCCGTTGCGCATCGCAACGATGGATGCGCCGACAATGCTATCGGCGGTGATATAGCGACGAAACGCCGCGTCAAGCGTACGCCAGCTCGTGTCTGCAACCGCAGGCTGCGCGAGTGCCATGCGAGCGGTCG
>JANYFO010000098.1 GCA_025362635.1 Gemmatimonadaceae bacterium
CGTGGCGCTCGGCGCGTAAAAATTTCCAGCCGCGTTGTTCACGAGGAGATCAATACGACCGTGCGTTTGTGCAACGTGGTCCACCGCTTCTTTCACTTTCTCCGCGTCCCGCACGTCAAGCGGAACGGCAGTTGCGAGTCCGCCGCTTGCACGGATCGTCGCGCACGCGCGTTCGAGATTCTCTGGCTTCCTGCTGGCCAGTACCACATGTGCACCGAGCTCCGCCAACAGTTCGGCCACGCCAAATCCAATACCAGTTCCGCCACCCGTGATCAAAGCCACTTGTCCCGTGAGCAGGCCAGAACGAAACACAGACGTGTCTAATTCGGTCATACGAATTCCGTTGGTAGGTGGTCGATGGCGACGGCTAAAACATCGAGGTCCAGCGAGTTTTGCTCGTCAAGACAGAAGCGACGTCGATGATGCGGCGTGAGGCCACGCGCCGCTAGGGCGGCGAGATGTTGCGGCGTGCCGTAGCCAGCGTTGCGCTCCCATCCGAAGCCTTCATAGCGACGCGCGAGCGATGTCATCAGTCGATCGCGTGTCACCTTGGCTACAATTGACGCGCACGCAATACCATAACATTTGGCATCACCTTTCACGACAGCCGAATGCACCACGCCGAGCGTTCGCAACGGTTTCCCGTCGATCAGAATATGATCGGGTGCGGCGCCGAGCCGAGCTTCGAGGCCTTTGAGCGCGCGGGCCATGGCAAGGATGGTCGCGTGATAAATGTTGATGCGATCAATTTCACGTGCGGACGCCGCACCCAGCGAAAAAGCGAGTGCCTGTTGCCGGATGAGTACAGCAAGTCGTTCGCGCGTTTTTGCGTCGAGCTGCTTGGAATCGTTCACGCCGACAATGGCGCGCCGGTTGGGCGGCATGACAATCGCGCATGCGATAACGGGGCCCGCGAGGGGGCCCCGTCCAACTTCATCTACGCCAGCGAGGAGCGGACCATAGCGCGCACGCGCGGTGCGCTCTAGGTGGCTCCAACGACCCACGGACGTGACGTTTCGCCGTCTGAACTACGCCTTCGGTGTGCGGATGACTTTGCGTTCTTTGATACGCGCCGCCTTACCAGTCACGTCGCGAAGATAATACAGCTTGGCGCGGCGCACGACACCACGACGGACGACGACGATGTCGGCAATCATGGGGCTATGCAGCGGAAAGATGCGTTCGACACCGACACCGTTAGAGACTTTGCGAACCGTGAAGGTCTCGCTCACACCGCCACCGCGACGGGCGATGCATACGCCTTCGAATGCTTGCTGACGTTCCTTATCGCCTTCTTTCACGCGGACGTTGACGCGCACCGTATCGCCCGGCCGGAACGGCGGAACGTTGGTCTTCATCCACTCTTTCTGCGTCTCGATAAACGGATGCATTATGTCTCTCGGGGCCAAGCGCCGTCTGGCCCATTCAGGGTGCTACGTGTCCGAATTCGATGGACATTGCCCAAAGAAATCGGTGCGAGAGGCTACGACGTGGTTCGAGAGCGAAGTCTCTCGACCAGCACCGACGTGGCATCGCCGCTGCCGTTGGCCAACGGGGCCGAATGGCAGGAGTGTTGCGATTGATCGTACTCCAACAGAGCTTGGCAAGATAGCCGATGCTCAACCTTGGCCGCTACCCCTCGCCTGCCCGCACTCGTGAACGATACGTCACCGTCCGACCGCCCAGTGCCTGCCGCAGCACCCCTCCGCTACCCGGCAACCCGTCGAGATGATCTCGTTGAGGATTATCACGGCACCGCGATCGCGGACCCCTACCGCTGGCTTGAGGACGATATGTCTGAGGAGACCGAGGCGTGGGTAGCCGCGCAAAATACGGTCACATTTCGCTACCTCGCAGACATTCCGTTCCGTGACGCGCTACGCGAACGGCTGACGCAACTGGTAAATTATCCGCGCATCTCAGCGCCGGCGCAAAAAAAGCAGCAGTTTCTGTTTGCGAAAAATGACGGACTGCAAAATCAGGCCGTGTACTATTTGCAGGAGGGCGAGAGCGGAGCCCCGCAGGTGCTACTCGATCCGAACGTGCTGTCGGTCGACAGTACCACGCGCGTGAGCGCCCTGACGTTTGACGCCAGCGGAAGCCGCATTGCGTACATGGTCAGTGTCTCGGGCTCCGACTGGCAGGAAATACGCGTGATCGACACGCACACTCGCGCTGAATTGCCTGATCGCGTGGAGTGGGTCAAAGTCTCCGATTTGGCGTGGCATGGCAACGGATTTTTCTACAGTCGCTATCCCGCTCCGTCGCCGCACGCGTCGTCATACTCGTCGATGAATGAAGATCATCAAGTGTTTTATCACGTGCTTGGCACTGCTCAAGCGGATGATCGACTGGTGTATCGCGACGCCGCCAATCCGCAGCGATTTCATCATCTCTCGACAACGGACGACGAGCGCTTCGCTGTCTTGTACGTCAGTGACCGCGGTCGTGGGAAGGACGGAACGGCCGTTTCGATTTTGGATTTATCGTTAGGCGAAACAACGTTTCGCGCGATCTGGCCGGAGTTTGACGACGAGATGAGCGTGCTCGATAACGTTGGCGCGAC
>JANYFO010000009.1 GCA_025362635.1 Gemmatimonadaceae bacterium
TCGGCATGCCATTCAAATAGATCCCAATGAGGTGAACACGCGAGTGCAGTACGCGCGTTTCCTCCTCACCGTAGGTCGTACAAAAGACGCCATCGGCGAACTGCAGCGCGCACGGCAGTTGGATCCGTTGTCACCGGTGCAGTCTTCGTGGATTGCCTATGCCATGTATGCGGACGGCAATGAGGCACAGGCACTCGCCGAGATTGATCGCGCTGCGCAAATCGATTCCACGATGCTTCCATTATTGAATAACGGTTCGTTGCTTAATATTGCGGTCGGGCGCACCGCCGAAGCGATGCGGTATGCGCGTCGAATGCCTGCCGGTGCGGTGATGTCGCAGGCACCCTTGACTTACGCGGTCGCCGGCGACACGGCGACGGCCATGCAGATATTGCGAAGCAATGAAGCGCGAGAACCACAACCGTGGTTTACCGACGTCATGCGCGCGGCAGTTATGCTCGCGATGAAAGACACCGCTCGGGCGCTCGACGCATTGGAACGGTCTGCACATCGATCAGGGAGTATGTGGACACAGTACATCGTGATGAATCACCCGGTCTACGATCCACTGCGCAAATCGACGCGTTTCAGCGCGCTGTTGCGCAGAGCGAAGTTGAATGACGCACTCTTTACCAGCCCGAACGGTGGCCGAAAAAAATAAGCGGCGACGCGATGCCGTTGCATTTTCTTAAAACGTCCCTGCTGGGTGCGAAACGCAAGCGCGACGGCTAGGGCGCCAAACATTCGACGATGCAGGTGTTCGGCGAACGCCGCGGAAAGCACGGTGGTCGTACCCCGCTTACGACGCGAGACTGCCCACACGTCGGCGCGTGCGATGCTGACCTGTTCTCAAGCGTTCAACTCATGTTGCATCGTGATATGCGACGGCAACAACCCCTCGGTCTCATCGAGATCAAGAGGCATTGCTCCCGCCAATAAATTCATTCATGCATGCGTACCGGACACAATTATTTATGCTGCGGTGGCGCTACGGTCACCGCATCTCAAAGCCTTCGCGGTGTCGCGCCAGCGTTTCCGAGAGCTGACGTCTGGCGAGTTGCCGGTAGGTGGCATGCATCATCGCTCCCGCGAAACAGGGCTGATGCTTCACAGCGCAACATTATCCTATGATATTGCGCTATAGCGCAAAAAGTACATGTGAGAAGTTGCGCTTCAAGGCAACCTAGTTGATCTCCATCAACGCCCGTCAGAAACACACGACAGATTTGCCCACACGCACAGGTTCACACGCAACGACGAGGCGCAGGTTGACTCAGTATTTCACCACCGCGGCACTGCTGCTTGTTTTGTCTGCGTGCGGACCGCTGGCAACGACGGGGCGCGCGCCGTCGCCCACTGCGTCGCGTTTATTGCTCGAGCCCGCGAACCCAGAATGGCGCCGCGCCGCCCCGCCCATTTCGCGCCTGCGTGTTGAAACAACGAAAGGTGTATTCGTCCTTGAGCTCGTTCGCGCGTTGGGGCCCATCGGTGCCGATCGATTATACAATCTCGCGCGACTCGGCTACTACAACGACACGCGCGTGCATCGCATGCGAACGGGCTATATCGCGCAGTGGGGATTGCATGGTGACTCGGCCGTCAACGCGGCGTGGAAGGGCCGCTATATCGACGACGATCCGCCGCGTTCACACAACACGCGCGGAACGTTTGCGTTTTCGTACGAGGGGCCGGGGAAAGAGCGCACGCGCAACACGCAGATCTATGTGAACCTCGCGGACAATCCGCGCAATGACATCGAGCCGTTCACTGTGCTTGGCACGGTGGTCGAAGGCATGGCCGTACTGGATAGTTTGTACGGCGGCTACGGCGAAGAGTCGGGCAGCGGCGTGCGGCAAGGGAAGCAAGGGCCGTTGGAGCGCGGGGGCAATGCGTTTATGGACCGCGAATATCCAAAGCTTGATCGGATCCTGCGCGTCACTGTGCGCGCCCGCTAGCTTCGCGCATATGACTTCACGCAATCGTCTCGCTATCGCACTCTCGATCATTTCACTCGCGTTGCTCTGGCCCGGGTTAACACAACCGGTGCTCACGATTCGCGCGACTCTTCAGCTCTTTGGAACTACGCGTGAATTGTCCAACGAAACGCGCAGCGTGATTGGCGCGATTCAAAGTTTGCATGCGTCGCGTAATGATTTTGTCGCGGGTCTTATCCTCGTTTTCAGCGTGCTCATTCCGCTCACAAAGGCGGCGCTGCTCATCCCGATTGTGGCCATGCGCCAATCGCCAAAACGATATCAATTGTTCGTATTCGTTCAGTCGATGAGCAAGTGGTCGATGGCCGACGTGTTTGCCGTCGGTATGCTGATTGCGCTTTTGGCGGCGAAGGGCACCGCCAACTTGTCCGCTGCTGCCGGGCCCGGATTGTATTTTTTCACCGCGTATTGTCTGGTGTCCAACGCTGCGTTTCAACTATTCCGCATCGAAGCATAGTGTCAGTCTGCGGGCGTTTTTGGCTTAGGGCGAATTTTAAATTTCGCGATAGGCTGATTGTTCAAATTTACCATGCCTTCAATGCTGCCGTCCGCCGCAAACATTCCGTCGTGGTCAAGCATACGACCCTCGGGCGCGGACACGCGGAACCTTATGCGAGCGCCCGCGCGCACAACATTTGACACCGCGCCCGACCCCTGGCCTGGCACAAAGGCTGTGCCGCCAATCATGTTCGCATTTTGTACAAACGTATACAGCACGGGCACCGTGATGACGCTGTCGGGCAGTGGCACTGTGGCGGTGCCCATCCACGTACCGATCAACGACGGCGCGACGACCTGCACTGGCTGCTTGGCCTTTGATTTCGCTGACGGCTTGGCGCTGCGTTGCGCGGCAAGCGGAGCTGACGCGACCAGCAGCATCACGGACGCGCGACGGAACACGCGAAAAAATCGGTTTGACATGTCGTAGCGGGTGTTTGTAAAAGTGGTCTGTGTAAAATAGGCGACGGGCGGTTTGTCAGCGTCAACCTCCGCCACCGCGTATCGTCAGTTCAGGGCGCGGACGCCAACTGTTCTCGCTGCCCCCACGATGTTGGTCAGACTTTCTCATAACGCCCATTTTTCGAGATGTTGCATCTAGTGCACGTCCTGTTTCAGCTCGCGGCTACTGCTTCTCCAGTAGTTACGTCTGGCGCTCTAACATTACCGTCTGCGGCAGGTGTGCACAGTGGTCGCGCACGCGCCTTAAACATCAACGCGCCGCGTCTCGACGAGCGGGTGGTGATCGACGGGCGTCTGGACGAAACCGCGTGGCAGCGCGCCAGTATTCTCACCGGATTCACCTCATATAACCCGGTAGACGGACGCGACGCGCAGGATTCCACCGAAGTGCGCATCTGGTACTCGGCAGACGCGCTGTATGTCGGCATTCGCGCGTGGGCCCCCGCTGGAACGGTGCGTGCCACACTCGCCGAACGCGATCGCATTCAGAATGACGATTGGGTGGCACTGCATCTCGACACGTTTAACGACCATCGTCGTTCCTTTGTGTTTGCCGTCAACCCATTAGGGGTGCAAGCGGACGGCATGCGCAGTGAACAGTCGCCAGGACCGGGCGTGTCGAAGGCGGCGCTTCAAGCGGTCGACCTTTCACAAAACTATGTCTGGCAGTCCGCGGGTCACCAACTCGACGACGGCTATGAAGTGGAAATGCGTATCCCCTTTAAGTCGATCCGCTTTCAGATGGGCGCGTCGCAAGACTGGGGAATCCAGATTGTGCGTCAGACACAGCGCACCAGCTACCAGGACACATGGTCGCCTGCGTCGCGCGCCAATCAAAGTTTCCTCGCACAAGCAGGCTCGCTGCGCGGCATGTCCGGCATGCAACGCGGGTTGGTGCTTGACCTCACGCCATCATCTACCACCACGACCACGGGCTCGCCCTCCTCGACTGGTAAAAGTCGTGCAGCGCGTAGCGAGGTGGGCGGCGATGTGCGTTGGGGCGTGACGTCAAACTTCACGCTGAATGCCACGGCCAATCCTGACTTTAGTCAAATCGAAACAGATGTCGGTCAAATCCCAGGCGATGTGCGTTTCGCAAACTTCTTTCCGGAATTACGACCGTTTTTTTTAGAAGGCAGCGAGCAATTCGATGCGCCCAATCGTCTTGTAAATACACGCTCCATCGTGCAGCCGCTTGGTGCGATCAAGCTGACCGGGAAAATACCGCGCATGGACGTTGGGATACTCAGTGCCATCGATGGTGCGTCGAGTAGTTCGGACGGAAAGTCGAATCCAATATTTAACATCGTTCGGTTACGCCGAGATATTGGCGACCAGAGCACGGCCGGACTCGTGCTTACCGATAGATCCGAAGGCGGGCGTTTCAATCGCGTCGCGGGTTTCGATTCTCGTTTCCAATTCGCGAAATACTATAGCGTGGAATTTCGGGTCGCGGGCAGCGTCACGCACGATACGGCCACGCGCAACGGTGTGCTGTGGGAAGCAAATCAAGGGCGCTCCGGCCGCAGTTACGGCAACCGTTTTGCTCTGCAAGCATTTTCGCCGAACTTTGAAACGCGATCTGGATTTGTGAACCGCGTCGACTACGTGAAGGGGCAGATGAATCAGCGCTGGACAAGCTTTGGCGTGCCGGGTGGTTGGTGGGATCAGCGTCAACTGTTTTTTACGGGCACGACGCTCTGGACGTACGACGGCTTCGCGCAACGACGCGCGCCGCTCGAGACACGCTTGCAACTCGACAACTCCATTCAGATTCGCGGTGGCTGGAAGGTGAGCGTGAATCCCGAGTATCAACGCACATCATTTGACAGTCGGCGGTACGCTACCCTCTACACACTGTCCGCAAACGGCCGGGACACCGTGGCCTTCACACCAAGTGCGGCCCAAGGCACGAGCAATGTCGCGCTACGCATCAACACCCCGCAGTGGAAACGCATCGGCGTCACGCTCGCGACAACGCTCGGCACCGAAGCTGAATTTTTTGAGACGTCTACCGTCCATCGGCGAGACGCTGAAGTGAGTGTTGATCTTCGACCAACACCAAAGGCCCGTGTTGGCGCACTCATGCTGTATCAGCGGTTCGTGCGTGCGCGCGACGGCAGTGTGTTCAGTTCGCAGGTGGTGCCGCGCGTGCGGATGGAATACCAATTTTCGCGCGCGCTTTTCCTGCGGTTTGTCGGCCAGCTCGAGTCGCGCGAGCGATCTGCGTTGCGCGATCCACGCTCGGAGCTTGCGCTGCTGCGTCGTGGCACTGATGGCCTTTACACGATGCAGAGTGCGAAAAAATCGCTACTCGGCCGCGTGGATTGGCTAGTGTCGTATTTGCCAAGCCCGGGTACGGTGGCGTTTCTCGGTTACGGGAGCGCACTCGACGCGTCGGCGAGCATGCGGCCGAGCGATTTGCAACGCACGAGTGATGGGGCGTTTTTAAAGGTCAGTTATTTGTACCGCGTGGGAGCACATCGATAATTGAAAAACAGTTCACGTTGAGCACACTCGAGCACTGTATTTGAGGCATGGAGATTGCAAAATCGCTCGGCTCATCGAGAGATCCTCGGACTCGAGAAATCATCGATAAACCTCAGCGAGAAATACTCATGGACAACATGCGGAAGGACGAGACGGCTGGTGAAGAGGCTGCTGCACTCAGTCAGCGTGCAAAAAATGTGGCGAACGAAACGTACGGAACAATGGCGGGAGATCGCGAAATCAAGCTTGCCGGCGAGCGTGAGATTGCAGATGCTCGCAACCATGATTCGCTTGTAACCGGTATGTATACGACGCCTGAGCAAGCGAGTCGCGCGTATCATGACCTCACCACAAAGCACGGCTATAATGCGGACGAAATTAGCGTGCTGATGTCCGACGAAAGTCGCAAACGCCACTTCGGCGATGTGAAGCCTGGACAAGAATTCGAAAAGGGTACGAAAGCCGCTGAGGGTGCAGGAGTGGGAGGCGGTGTTGGCATGGGCGTCGGTGCGGCCCTCGGCGCACTGCTGGCGATCGGAACGAGCATCGTCATTCCCGGACTGGGGCTCGTTGTTGCGGGTCCGATCGCGGCTGCGCTCGCCGGTGCCGGTGCAGGCGGCGTCACTGGTGGTTTGATTGGCGCCCTCGTTGGCGCAGGAATTCCCGAAGTGCGCGCAACCGAATACGAACGCGGCATCAACAATGGTGGCATCGTTCTCGGAACGCGCGCCCGCGACGACAAACACTCCGCCGAGTTGCAGTACGATTATAAAAATTGGGGCGCGACCGACGTCAAGGTATAACAAAAAGAGGCGGCTGGTTAACTACCAGCCGCCTCTTTTGCGCGTCCCTGAAACGTCTTCGCGACGCGTGCTACATGCTTGCTAATCGCTTTCGTGCATTCGGCCGCACAAACGCGGAAGGCGGCGTGTGTGCGGTGGCCAGATCGTACGCTTTTTGATACCACTCTTTCGCAACGGCAGCGTGTCCCAGCTTGTCGTGTGTGAGCGCTATCAGGTACGCGAAGAACGGATCGCGTTCGTTGCCGCTGAGCGCGAGTGTTTCGGTAAGATGCTTTTGCGCGCCGGGCAAATCGTTTGTGTACAGCGCGACATATCCTTCGAGGTACGGGAGATAGCGACGCTGGGCCGTGGCCATCGTACTGTCGCTAGCTAACGACTTCCTCGCCATCTCGATGTGTTGCAGCGCTTCGGCTCTATTACCGCGACGCGCGGCGACACGACCCATCGCGTGGTGAAGGCGAAAGCTCCACAACGACTTCGGATGCGTGCGTGGCTCGGGTTCACCGTTCCCGAGCTTGGTACCCATCATGTAGTAGTTCAACGCCACGTCGAAATTCCCTGCGTCAATGCACACGCGCGCAGCTTCATTGGCCATCTCGCCCTGCTGATAAAACGCGTTTTGCGGCTCCGCCTGTTCGCGTGTCTTCCAGTATGCAATGACCATCTCTTCATATTTTACGGCGTTGGCGCAGTCGCCATCGAACGCATAAGAAATTGCGGTCGCGCGTTGCGCCGCGGCTTTTGCGGCCGGATCGGGCGCGCTTTCGGCGAGTGCGGTAAAAATCGCGCGTGCGTCGGCGGTCTTACCATCCGTGTCGAGACGATTGGCGAGTTGCATGCTATCAGCGCGCGGCGTCCGCGCAGACGGTGCGCCACCTTGCGCCGCAAGTGTGCAGGGGAGCGTGTATAGCGCGAGGGTGAGCATCGCACGGCGTACGGACACGATAGGTCGTGTTAACATGACAACTCCAGCGGGATGGAGGGAGGACAAGCGTGGCGATCGTATGCTCGGTCAGTCTGGAAATTTATCGGTAAAACTTACAGGCGGCGTATCCGCTTCGTTTACGAGCAGACGAAACACATCGGGTCGGGCGTAATGTCCGGTCACATCGAAATCGAATTTTCCGCGAATGGTGTCGCGTAGATCAATCGCTGCGCTGAGTAGTGCTTCGCCGTTGTAATTCGGACCGGCGAGCACCGTGCCAAATGGATCCACGATGCAGCTCCCGCCGCGACATACAATGTCATCGGGGTCGCCGTTGGCGGCGCTGTCGGTATCCGGGTAATCGCTGCGTCGAGCGAATATGTTCGCACTCAGCACAAAGCACCGTCCTTCGATGGCGATGTGACGCATAGTGGGAAGCCACGTGTCGCGACTATCCGCCGTTGGCGCACAGTAAATCTGAATACCTTTGGCGTAATGCGCCGCCCGCATCAGTGGCATGTAATTCTCCCAACAGATCACTGCGCCAAGTTTTCCGAACGGGGTGTCAAAGACCGGCATGGTCGAACCATTCCCAAATCCCCACATCAGACGTTCGGACGCGGTTGGCATGAGCTTGCGATGTTTGCCCATCAATGCACCGTCGGGTGAAAAAAAGAGCACCGTGCAATACAACGTGCCGCCGTCGCGCTCAATCACACCAACGACTAAGTGGAGCGCGTGCGTGGCCGCGATCTCGCCGATACGCGTGCAGTGCGGCCCTGGCACATCGATCGCGTTTTGGTGATATCGCTGAAATGCATCGCGCCCTGCGTCTGTGCGAGAGCCGACGACGGCGCCAAAGGTGGCGCCACGTGGATAGCCGCCGACAAATGCTTCTGGGAAGAGCACCAGACCCGCACCGGCCGCGACCGCTTGGCGACTGAAGGCAGCGATCTTCTCAATCGCCTCGTCCGCCGTTGCAGCGGGGACGGACTGTGCAACCGCGACGCGAAGCTGAGGAGTGTGCATATGATGTCGGGAATTGTACGCCATGTCCCTATTGACAAGAAGCGGAAATTACACATGTTGCAGCATGAATCGACCGGTCGGTCTAGAGGCTAAGCCCCCACACGCTACACGACAGCGGCTCGTCCAAACAGGGCTGCGCCTCATGCTCGAACGCGGGTACCATGCGACCGGCGTGCAGGACATCCTCTCGGCGGCGGCAGTTCCTCGTGGTTCGTTTTACCACCACTTCGCGACCAAGGAAGATTTCGCGCTGCAGTTGATCGACGCGTACGCCGAGGGCGTGCATCAACTCATTGTGGTGACGCTTCACGACACACGTCGCCCTCCGCTCGAACGAGTGCGCGCTTTCTTCGCCGACGTTGGTGAAGCCTATAAAAACGAAGGCTATTTAGGATGCTTTCTCGGCGCCCTTGGGCAAGAGCTGTCCGGAGCCGGCGAGACTTTCCGATTGAAGATCGAGGGATGTCTAAGGTTTATCGCGGATAGCCTCGCGGCCTGTTTCGAGGAGGCACGCACGCGCGGTGATCTTTTTCAAGGAGCGAACGCGGTCCAGATGGCAGAGGTGTTAGTGGACACGTGGGAAGGCGCCGCGTTGCGGAGCCGTTTGGCGCGGACTGTGATCCCTCTGGAAGGCGTCGTCGACTTTTATTTGAATGCAATGATGATGCGTTGAGTCTTTATTTTTGGCAGCCTCTAAACCGACCGATCGGTTTAAAGTCTGACTTCACCGTCTCTTCCTTAACGTGGAGCTGGCCATGCGATTCATCACTTGGACCACAGTGTTTGTACTGGCAACTGTTTCCGATCAGGTCGCCGCGCAATCGACGACCAACCTTGCTCACGGGAAAGCTGCCCACAAGTTGACCGACCGAGCCCTTATCGCGAACGCTTTGAGTGCGGCGCCAGCGTCCGTTGCAGCAGGTGCGACGGTGGCGACACACGATGGCCGAATACTTCGCAAGGGTTCGACAGACTGGGTGTGCATGCCCGACATGCCGGACGTTCCAAACAACACGCCAATGTGCCTCGATGCGCCGTGGCGCGCGTTCATCGACGCTTGGATGAACAAAAAAACGCCTACAGTAACACAGATCGGATTTGGATATATGCTCCAAGGCGATATGCCCGTGAGCAACACCGATCCATTTGCTACGGCTCCAACGTCAAGTAACCAATGGATTCAAGACGGTGCGCCGCACGTGATGGTATTGCTGCCAGATCAGCGATTGATGGAGACAATGTCCACCGATCCGAAGTCCGGAGGTCCATTCGTGATGTGGAAGGGCACGGCTTACGCGCACGTGATGGTACCGGCATTCCCCGTGCGTAAATAATCGAGCACGGAGACGGGGAGGCTGCACTCCCGTGCACGTCAGCGCGTGCGCGGGAGCAAAGCCATAACCGAGATTCGCACCGTGCGCGGCGCGCCCGGCATGATGTTGCTGTTGCTGAATGCGGTGGCAAAGTACCGAAGATCCAGCAGATTCTCGACGTTCATCTGCGCACGGAAGTGCGTCGACAAAAAAACAAATGCTGCGCCGTCAACACGCGTGAACCGAGGGAGGCGGACGGTATTGTCAATGCCAGCGTACATCTCGCCCTGATGCACCACGCCAAGTCCAACACCGATAGGCGGAAACAGTTGGACGCGGTTCCACATCGACACCGTGCGATGTGGAACCAATGGCACTGTCGCACCCGCCCGAGCGGCGGCCGTAGCGGTGCTAATCGTCGCCTGCTGCGCCGCGAAACCGCCCATAACTTGCCACGCGCTGGTGACGTTACCGGCCACGTCGATCTCGACGCCGGAAGTCCGCTGGGCGCCGGTTTGCACCACGCGCGCCGGATCGGTCGGATCTGCTGCGGCGGTGTTTGTCCGATCCAATTGGTAGGCGCTAGCGGTCAGCGCGAGGTTCGGACGCACATCCCATTTCGCTCCGACCTCTCGGTTGCGAAACTGCTCGGGCTTCAGCGTCTGCGATGTCACGGTTAGCGCCGTAAACTGGTCGCCAGTGCTCGGCAAAAACGACTTGCTATAGCTGCCGTAAAATGAGAGTGACATAATCGGCTTCAGTACAAGACCAGCGCGAGGCGATAGCAGTTGGTCCGTACGCGCAAGCTCCTGACCATTCCGATTGTTGTGGTATCGAATGCTGAAACGCTCAGAGCGCAGGCCGAGCACCACGAACGACTTTGATGACAGGATGATCTGGTCCTGCACGTAGCCCGACACAGTATTCACGGTCGCCGTGTTGTCCGCGTCGGTTGCACTTTGACGAAAGCTTACGTCAGTCGCCACGGTAGGCGCGTTGAGTGGAACGCTCAGCGTCGCAACACCACTCGACGAGCCGTTGGCGAAATAGCCGGTTGTGCGAAATTGCGCGGTGCGCTGGTGACCAACCTCTATCCCAGCCAGCAGGGTATGTCGCAGCAGCCCCGTACCCACGGCGTACGTAAGCTCGCTCTGGCTAAAAAGATTTCGGCGCTGGATGTCGTGGTTATATGCGCTCAGTGTCGCTTGCGTACCTGCGGCATTCACGCTGTTGGGATAAGTGTTCTGATAGAATTTGTCGTAGTCGGCAAAGCGCAGATGACTTCGGATGCGGAGTCCGTTGGGGGCCGAGTGTTCGACGGTCGCCGTTGCGCTATTGACCTGTGAAGACGCGGCATTGATCGCCGGATTGCCAAAGAATGTCGTCGTCGCATCGGCAATTGGTCGACCGAGAAATGACGGAACGCCCCGATCGACGGTACGGTCATCACGAAAGTATTCGTAACCGCCACGTAGAATTGTGCTGGGGCCGAGGGCCACAGCCGCGGTGGGATTGATTCCGTATCGTTCGAGTTTCGCCGCGTCGCGGAATCCGCCGGAACGTTCAGCCACCGCGCTCATACGCGCCGATACAGTCTGCCCGAGCCCCTGTCCGACATCGAGTGTGACACGCTTGTGATCGAAGGCGCCACCCTCAAAGGTGAACGAACGCGTCGGCGACCACTCCGCGGCCTTGAGTGCGCGATTGATTACGCCGCCTCCGCCGCCCCGACCGAAGACCATCGCATTCGCGCCCTTCATCACCTCGACGCGATCGATATTGTACAGGTCGCGCAAATATTGAGCGTCGTCGCGAATTCCGTCCACGAAAAAATCCGCCGTCGTGTTGACGCCACGGATGGTGGGTTGATCGCGGTGTCCCTCGCCCAAACTCATCGAAACGCCGGGCACATAACGCACTACGTCCGCCATACTTTGCATCGATTGGTCGGCGATGATTTCGCTTGAAATGATGGACACGGCCTGCGGTATATCGCGAACCCGCGCGTCAATCTTTGTGGCCGTCCGGGTGCTTGCCACGCGATAACTCGGTTGGCGCAACGGAGTGGCCGACACGAGAACGCGATCAAGTGCCCGCGGTTCGTCGTCGACGGCGCCGATGGCGGTTACCACGACGGTCTGTTCATTCGCGAAACGGGCCAAGAATCCTGTCTCTTGCAGGAGACGTTCCAACGCAACGCTCGGCGTAAACGCGCCAGAAATCGCATGAGAACGAACGCCGCGTAGTAATGCCGCATTGGCCCGAATCGTGAGGTGCGATTGTCGACCAAATTCTGCAAGGGCGTCCGCCAAGGGGAGCGCCGAAATGTCGTAGGATTGTACGGACGGAGCGGTTTGCTGGGGCGGCAACACGGGGTCGACGCGTTGACCGAAAAGGGATTGCGGGAGTAGAAGGAGGTTGATCGTCGCACAACCGATCAGGATGTCATTCAGAGTTCGCACGAGCTTGGGATGAAGGAGTTGATAGAGGCTCCTCGAAGCATTGCACCGGGATTTACCGGGCGCATTTCGGCAGTTCTACCGAGTACAAAGGGCGGGCGACGTTCTTTGCGGTG
>JANYFO010000042.1 GCA_025362635.1 Gemmatimonadaceae bacterium
GCATTGCGGATGCGCGCGACTCTGGTGAGATCAACCTCAAAAAACGTGGTGACGTGCGCCGCCGTACGAATTGCCAAGGTCATATGCTCCGACGTGAGACGTCGAATCTTTGACATGGGCTCGACCGTGTCGCCTGGATACGGCGTGGGCATCGGTCCGTGCTGGTCGACACCTGCCGGAGCGTGCATGGATGCGGCGACGCGCGCCGCCGGTCGGTGCTCGAGATATGCTTCGAGATCCCGCTTCGTGACCCGTCCAGCGATGCCGCTACCGGACAAGCTCGCGATCTCAACACCGTGTTCAGCCGCAATTTTGCGAACGAGCGGTGACGATTTTGTCCGAAGACGATCCTCGAACGAACCGGCGACAGCCGTTGTGACCGGAGTTGTAGCCGGAGTGGTCGTCGCGGCCACTGGTGTCGGTACATGCGCCGCGATCGCGACCGCCGGTGTAGGCGCCGCCGCCGGAGGCAGCGCCGCTGCGGCGGACGCATCCGTCTCCAAGCGTGCGACTACCGTTTGAATCGCCACCGTCTCGCCTTCGGCGACCAAAATTTCAAGCAACACGCCAGCGGACGACGACGGAATCTCTGCATCCACCTTGTCAGTCGAAATTTCGAACAGCGCTTCATCGCGCTTGACGGCGTCACCAACCTTCTTGAGCCAACGCGATACCGTACCCTCTGCGATGGATTCGCCCATCTGGGGCATGATGATGTCTACACGTGCCACTTGGTCATCCTCGCGTCGAAGGCTGCTGTGCGGCGAGATCGGTCCGTCGATCTGCGCGTCGCAAGCGCCATAGTGCCAAAATAGGAAGAGAGACGGCGCCTAACACGCCGCCAGCGAACGCAAACCACCACCAATCGCAAGCCGGAAGTCCCGGCTGCGGTTCGCATCGCGAGAAAAATCCGAACGCCTTACCCACAAAGACGCCCGACATGGCTCCGCTGGTGGCGCCGATGAAAAACGTGAAGCATCCAACACCGATATTACGACCAACGCGGTCCTCCGAGACAGCGCTGACCGCTGACCCGTGTCTAGACCCGCCGTTTTCTGCAGATTTCATCGTTTTAGTACGCCACAAGTCGTTGCACCACGCGAACGATATCCGCCGTTTGCGGAAGAACGTAGTCCTCGAGGGTCGGCGCAAAGGGCAGCGGCACATCGGCAGCGGTCACACGCAACACCGGCGCATCGAGCCACTCGAAACACGTTTCCGAGACACGCGCGGTAATTTCACCGGCGATGCCGCCCGTTCGCGTGTCTTCGTGCAACACCAATAATCGATTGGTTTTTTTGACGGTGCGAAAAATTGCCTCGTCATCCATCGGCGCAAGTGAGCGTAAGTCGAGCACTTCAACCGAAATGCCGAACTCCGATTGTAGTTGCTCGGCCGCCTCGAGCGCTTTCCAGACGGCGGCCGCGTACGTGACGATCGACACGTCACTCCCCGCGCGGGCGATTCGCGCCTGACCGATCGGTACAACGTGATCGCCCAATGGCATCACTTCTTTTATGCGACGATACAAGTACTTGTGTTCGAAAAAAAGTACGCAGTCGTCATCGCGCACGGCGGCCTTCATCAATCCTTTTGCGTCACTCGCGGTAGACGGATACACAATCTTCAAACCAGGCGTGTGGAGGAAACCTGCCTCCGGATTTTGCGAGTGAAATGGTCCACCGCGCACATAACCGCCGCTCGGACCGCGTACGACCATTGGACACGGCAGAAAGGCGCGATACCGCGCCGTCGCGACGTAGTTGGTGAGCATATCGTACGCGTTGGCGATGAAATCGATGAACTGCATTTCCACAATAGGACGTAAGCCCATGTGCGCGGCGCCGGCGGCCGCACCAACAATGCCGATTTCACTGATGGGCGTATCGATGACGCGCTGCGCACCAAAGCGCGCCAGCAACCCTTCGGTCACTTTAAACGCACCGCCAAACGCCCCGATGTCCTCACCAAGACAAAAGACGTTCACGTCGCGTTCCATTTCTTCAAACAATGCCTCGCGAATGGCGTCAAGGTACGTAATCTCAGTCATCACGTCGCACCGGCATCGACGTCCCACGTGCCCCACCCTTGCGCCCGCTCGTCGCCGTATCGGATATCGGCGGCATCGCGACGAAACCACAAAGGTTGTTCGGATGTCGGATTCGCGTACACACCAACGAGCGCATCCAATGCCTCAGGCGGAACGGACAACTCTGCCAAGTCCGTCGCGACATCAATCTCGTG
>JANYFO010000055.1 GCA_025362635.1 Gemmatimonadaceae bacterium
TGACCGCGCGCGCCAACGCCGCGGGCTTACCCGTTCTAAAATCTGCCAAGAGGCGTGTGAGTGCGGGACTGAGGCTCACCACGGTCACGCTCGGTCACCGTCGCGTGGCAACGGCTCATCATGTTCATCGCGAATATCGCCCACCAACTCCTCCAGAAGATCTTCCATCGTCACCAGTCCCAGCACCTCACCCGCATCATTGCGCACAACCGCGAGCTGTCGACGCGCACGCAACAACTCAAATAACAATTCGTTCGCTGGCTTTGTCGGCGCGGTCACTGTAACGGGACGCAACGGTGGCATCCGCTCACCAGCAAAGTTAAAGACGTCGAAGGCGTGAATCATACCAACAATGTCGTTTGCGGTTCCACGATAAATGGGCACGCGACTGTACGCAGACTGCGCGACACCACGTGCAATCTCCATCGGTCCAAGTGTCTCATTCAGGGCGAACAGCTCGTGACGCGGCGTCATCACATCCGCCGCTGTCTTATCACCAAACTGCATAACGCCAGAAATGATTGCCATCTCCTCTGTCTGGCCAATGTTATCAAACGCGCCATCGCGAAGAAGATCTTCAAGTCCTTCGCGCGCGTCGGCATCCGCGGTGCGCTGCGCAGGCGTAACAACCATCGAACTCGCGGACTGCGCAAGACGACTAAATGGTGTCACAATAAGATCGACGAACCGCAACACGGGTACCAGCACTGGGACCAGTTGCGGTGCCCATCGACGGCCGATCGCACGCGGTAACAATTGACCAAACAGCAGCATCAACAACAGGAAGATCACGGCATCACGCGCGAACTCCCAGGGCATCGCACCTTCTCGGCCCGCCAACAACGCGCCCATGGCGAAGACCATGAGCATGGTGCCGGTGCCAGCGGCTTGCGCGAGGCGAGTCGGTCCTTCGAGGTAGCGCACCATCGCACTGGAATCACCGTGCCGGTGCTCGATCCAATGTCTTAGCCACAGTCGGCTCACCGCACGAACCGCAGTCGCACCGGCAGTGAGCGCGGCCACGATCAGGATCACCATGAGCATTAGCAAAATGGGCACTAGCCGTCTCCCATGACAACGCGCTCGAAAAAAATGCGCTCGATCTTTCGACGCACGACACGTTCAACAATGACGCGAAACGGACCAATCGTTAGGGATTCTCCCGCGCGTGGCACACGGCCAACGAGTTCAAGTACCAGTCCGCCAACGGTGGTGACGTCATCACGGGTGAAATCATGGTCTAGTGCGTCGGACAGATCACTCAAGTTCATCCGACCGGACACCCAAAAGCGTGCCTGCGCCTCCGATTCCACGACGCGTTCTTCGTCGTCATACTCGTCACGAATCTCACCCACCAACTCTTCCAACACGTCCTCAATGGTCACGAGTCCGGCAGTGCCACCGTACTCGTCTGCCACGATTGCAATGTGCCGACCCGATGCCCGAAACTCACGCAACAGATCAGCAATGCGCTTCGATGTGGGAATAAACGTCGGAGGTCTTATGAGTGAAAGCCAGCCGGCGGCAGGCTCTTCGTCGGCCAGCACCGGCTGCAGCAAATCTTTGGCGTACAATATGCCAATGATCTCATCTGCTGTGACTTCAAACACCGGCACGCGCGAATGCTGCGCGCTGCGCACGCGATCAATCACCTCTGACCACGGCGTCTCTTTTTCGATACCAATAATGTCAACGCGGGGGACCATGACTTCTTCCGCCGTCGTTTCCCCAAACTCAAAAATGCCGAGTAAGAGATCGCGCTCGTCGCGAGAGACGTCGGCTTCACTCGTGATCACTTCGCGAAACTGCGCGGCCGCCTCTTCGCGTCGCTCACTCGTGGCGTCGGCGTCCGAGACAACGTCGGTGAACGCCGACTCAATCCATTCACCGATGCGCACGGCCGGCGTGAGCAGTAGTTCGATGGGATGCGTAAACCAGCGCAAACGGTCAGAAGCATCGTCGCCGAATGCATCACCAATGGCCCGCGCGACGCTCTCAGCGATCGCGACAGTCACGAGGGCAGAGATCGTGAGTAAGGCAAACGCCTGTGGTGTAGCGCGCTCCGCTAAACCAAGGGCAACGGCAATAGCGCTTCCGGCCATACCGTGACCTAAAACGCGCGCGAAGGCCAATGCGCGATGCGTGCGTTCGCGAGACGGAATAGCGCGCGGAACCAGTGGCAATGGTGGCAACACTCCCGTGCGCTCCGCGGCTACTGCGACGTGCGTCGGCTCAGCGAGTAGCGCACCGTCCGCGACCGCCGAAAGCGCGGCGACCCCCGCACCAATACTGGCGATACTCCACGCGAGCAGGCTCACGCAGGAGACGGCGTGGACCGCCAAAAGCGTTGGAGCAATTGCTCTTGGCGCTTCCACATCGGCGACGTCATGCGCGCGTCATCGGTGGGGTGATCCCATCCACACGCGTGCAGTGTTCCGTGCACCACGAGGCGCGCAATCTCCTCACGTACGCCAACGCCATTTTCCTGTGCTTGACGTCGCGCCACATCAAGACACACGTAGATATCGGCGACGACAACGCCGTTTGGATCAATGCCGAGCGCAAAAGTAATGACATCGGTGGGTCCGCGATGCCCCAGGTGCTTGCGATTGAGGACGGCCATTCGTTTGGCGTTCACCAACGTGACGGAAAGCATCGCAGTTGGCACTTTCAGCGCGCGCAGCAGCCGCACACATAACACCGTGAGGCGAGACACAGCGACCGGCGAACGTACGCCATCGGCTTGTACGGCAACGGAATGCGCGGTGCGTCGCGGAGGTTCAGCGTCCATAAAATATCGGGGGCGGCTCAGCCGCCGACCGCGTCCTCGTTATACGCGCGGATGATATCGCGCACCAAGCGATGGCGGACTACATCAGCCTCGGTGAAGTAGTGGAAACTGATACCCTCGATGCCATGCAGAATGCGTTCGATTTGCATCAGACCAGAGTCTTCGCGTTTCGGTAAATCCACCTGCGTCTTATCGCCGGTAATCACGATTTTGGAGTTTACGCCGAGACGCGTGAGAAACATCTTCATCTGCAGGCCCGTCGCGTTTTGAGCCTCATCTAATATGACGAACGCGTCGCCCAGCGTGCGGCCACGCATAAATGCGAGTGGTGCAACTTCGATCGTGCGAGATTCGATCGCCTTCTGAATACGTTCGGCCGGCATAAGGTCGTCAAGCGCATCGTACAAGGGTCGCAAGTACGGATCGACCTTGGCTTGCATGTCGCCCGGCAAAAAGCCGAGATTTTCGCCCGCCTCGACGGCGGGCCGCGCGAGAATGATGCGACGCACCCGTTTGCGCATTAATGCGTCGACTGCTGCAGCCACCGCGAGATACGTTTTCCCTGTACCAGCCGGCCCGATACCCACCACAATATCGTGTTCGGCAATTTGCTTTAGATATTCGGCCTGCCCCGGCGTTTTCGGCTGCACCGCGCGACGCGCACCGGGCAACACCAGCGTGTTGCCAGTGGTGGCGCCTGGCGCATCAGCGGGGCGATCTGGTAACGACAGCCGCAATACGTCGTCGGCGAGAATTGCGCGACCCTCACGCGCCATGTGCACCATAGCCGTGGCAATGTGCTCCGCGCGCGCAACGACGTCGGGTGTTCCACTAATTGTGAGCGCGTCACCGCGAAGGGCCACCCGTGCGCCCGTCGCGCGCGCCAGTTCGGCAAGATTGGCATCGTTTACGCCCGCGAGTATTAACAAATCCGCGCCTTCGACGGAGACTCGCGCTGTTTTATGCTCGGTCATGCGATCACTCCGCTTGCGCGTAGTGTGAGGCCCAGTTCGTCGAGATCTGTCGTTGGTACGGGCACGGGTGCTCCTTCAAAAAGCGATCGCGCCGCCGTTGTTTTAGGGAACGCAATGACGTCTCGCAGTGACGGTGCACCTGCGAGTAACATCACAATGCGATCGAAGCCAAGCGCAATTCCACCATGCGGTGGCGCACCAGAGCGAAGCCCTTCGAGCAGAAATCCAAAACGTCGTTCCTGTTCGTCCGTTTCACCAATGCCAAGCAGCGCAAACATGCGTGACTGCACGGCCGGGTCGCTGGTGCGAATGCTACCGCCGCCGAGCTCGGTACCGTTTAACACGACGTCGTACGCAAGTGCGCGCCAACGCGCAGGCTCGTCTGGATAGGCGAGCATGTCCGCCGGATGTGACGCTGTAAACGGATGATGCACGGCGGCCAAGGCACCCGTCACCGCATCCTGTTCAAACATTGGGAAATCGAAGACCCACAAAAACTGTTGCGCCTTATCATCGACGAGATCGAGTCGACGCGCGCATTCCTGCCGCACGCGATCCAACGCCGGATTCGCGAAGCGATCAGCAGCGGCAACCAAAAGTGCGAGATCGCCGTCACGTAAGGCAAGCGCGGCACGCACGTCATCGGTGAGAAATTTTGCCAGTGGTCCGTCGTACGCACCGTCTACATGACGAACGCGCAGAAGTCCCGCCGCACCTGCGCCTTTCGCGAGTGCCTCCAGTTCGTCAACCTGCTTCCGACTCCACGAAGCGGCATTCGGCAGCACAATACCGCGCACGCGACCGCCCGCGTCGAGTGCTGCACGGGTAACGCCAAAGTCGACCGAGCCGAACGGCGCGCTATAATCGCGAATCGGCAACGCGTATCGCACGTCTGGTCGGTCACATCCATACGTCTCCATCGCCTCCGCGTACGTCATTCGTGGAAACTGCGCTGGAATATCATGCCCAGCCTCCTTCCAAAGCGCGCCCACAAGTGCTTCGGCAAGTCGCAAAATATCTTCCTGCTCAACGAACGAGGCTTCTACATCAATTTGTGTAAATTCAGGCTGTCGATCAGCGCGCAAATCTTCGTCGCGGAAGCAGCGGGCAATTTGGAAGTACCGATCAAAACCGCAACACATGAACAGTTGCTTATAGATTTGCGGCGATTGCGGCAACGCATAAAACTCGCCGGGATGGACCCGACTCGGCACGAGATAATCGCGCGCACCTTCAGGCGTTGGCTTTGTGAGAATTGGTGTTTCGAGTTCGAGGTAGCCGCGGTCACTGAGAAACCGGCGACTGACCTGTAACAAGCGATGTCGCAAGACAAGATTTTCTTGCAACTCCGGACGACGCAAATCGAGATAGCGATGACGAAGGCGCAACTCCTCCGCCGCGAGTTTTTCTCCACGACCGCGCGCGACTTGCAACGCGGGCGTTACCGCCGGACCCACAATGCGCAGCGACGTTACTTGCAACTCGACGTCGCCGGTCAACATTTCTGGATTGACTCGGTCCGGCGCGCGCGCCACCAGCTCACCTTCACATAACACCACGGACTCTACGCCTACCGACGCGGCAAGCGCAAGCACATCCGCCGCCGTCCACCCAGGACCAAAGGCTAACTGCACAAGACCCGTACGATCACGCAGATCGATGAACACCAGCCCACCAAGATC
>JANYFO010000082.1 GCA_025362635.1 Gemmatimonadaceae bacterium
TCGTCCACAACTCGCCACGCGCTGGGTGTGGGCGGCTGACTCGTTGTCCATTGCATTCTCGGTAGATCCTCGCGCACGCTGGCATGATGGCGCGCCCGTCCGTGCAAACGACGTTCGATTTTCTTTCGCACTTTATACAAATCCCAAGGTGCTGTCGCCGCAGGCCAGCAACTTTGCCGGCATCGACTCTGTGTCCGTGCGCGACTCGCTCACGGCGGTTGTCTGGTGGAGTCATCGACATCCCGAACAATTTTTTCAGATCGCCTATAATCTCGCGGTCTTGCCCGAACACCTCCTAGCGACTGTACCGCCCGATTCACTCGCGCACTCAATTTTTGCCTCTCATCCTATCGGGTCTGGACGCTATCGATTCGAGCAGTGGCACCGACAGCATGATCTCGTACTTGCAGCTGATACCGCGAACTATCGGGGGGCGCCAAGCACGTCGCGCGTACTCTGGATTGTGTCGGCCGATCCAACGGCGGCAAGCCTAAGTGTTTTGGCCGGTCAAGCGGATCTTCTTGAGTCCGTGCGCGGCGACGCATTCGCGCAAGCGAATAAATCAGTCACGGTACGCACGGTCGAATATGGCTCGCTGGACTACGCGTATCTCATGTTCAACAACGCGCGAACCGTCAGTGGCACGCAGCGACTCTTCAGCGATCGTGCCCTGCGCATCGCGCTCACGCACGCCATTGATCGTGCCGCCGTTGTGGCCAATGCGCTCGACTCACTCGGCAGTGTCGCGTTAGGTCCGTTTACGCGCGCCTCGCCAACGATTGACAGCCATATGCGGCAAATCGCGTTTGACACTGCGGCAGCGGCGCAGACGTTGGACGCATTGGGTTGGAAACGCCAAGACGCCAATGGATTTCGTTCTAAGGGGGGACACGCGCTCTCGTTTGAAGTGCTCGTGCCATCATCCAGCGTAACACGACAGCGGATTGCCGTGCTTCTGCAGGCGCAGTTGCGGCGCGTCGGCGTACACATGGAGGTTGCAGCCGTCGAGCCACAAGTATTCGGCAGTCGACTGGAGAAGGGCGAGTTCGATGCGGCGCTGAACATGTGGCGCACGGATCCCAGTCCAACAACTATTCGCCAAGTGTGGGGCAGCGTACACGGTACGGACGTCGGCGCCAACTTCGGACGTTACGCGAACGCGATGTTCGATGCGGCGATCGACAGCGCGACCACAACATTTGATGTCGCGAAACGACGCGCGCTTTTCCAACGAGCATATCAAACGATTGTTGACGATGCGGCCGCCGTGTGGCTGTACGAACCACGCAACTTTGCGGCAATCAACAATCGGGTGACGCCGGTCGGTATGCGCGCCGATGCGTGGTGGGCCTCGATATCGCAATGGCGCATCACCAATGCTGTCACTCGCTGAGTGAGGTGATGATGGTATTCGCGGTACGACGCGTCACGCACGCATTGGCTGTAGTACTTACTGCCGCCTCGCTTGGATTTGCGGTGTTGCGACTCGCGCCCGGCGATGGCGTGAGCGGCGAAACATCACAGGTCGGACGCACTGCCGACGCTCGTGCCCACGTTCGCGCACAACGAGGGCTCGATCAAACACTGGTTGTACAGTACGGTCGTTTTCTCAGCAATGTGGCACGAGGTGATCTTGGTCGATCCGCGTTCGATGGCCAGCTCGTCACCGTCGCCCTCGCTGACGCACTGCGTAACAGTCTTCGGTTGTCCGGCTGCGGTCTGCTCGCGGCCGTCATGCTTGGTCTTTGCGTCGGCGTGGCGCAGGGTTGGCGTCCAGAATGGCACACGGCTCGAGTGATCGGGACCGGCCTCACTGCGCTGTACGCCATGCCGGAATTCGTGCTGGCAATCGTGGTGATTGGTGTGCTGGCGTACGGTGCACCGCTCTTCCCAATTGGTGGAATATCAGATCCGCTTGTTCGTCTCACGGGCAGTCCAATGGATCAATTCATTGACAGTTTGCATCATCTCGCACTTCCGGTCTTGACGCTCGCACTCGGCTGGGGTGCGACCATCGCTCGACAAGAACGCGTGGCATTACAGGAAATTTCGCACGAAGAGTTTCTTCGGACTGCACGTGCGAAAGGGGTGCGCGCTCGCGCTCTGCTTTTTCGGCACGCGATGCGTCCATCGTTGCCCGCGGTTGCGACGACGTTCGGAATGATGTTACCGTCACTGGTAGGCGGCGCTGTCGTGGTGGAAGTGGTTTTTGCGTGGCCCGGTATGGGCACACTCCTCCTCCACGCTGTTGGGCAACGCGATGCACCGCTCGTTGCCGGTGCCATCATTGTTATCGCAACGATGGTGTCCGCGAGCAGTTTGATACTCGACCTGCTATT
>JANYFO010000095.1 GCA_025362635.1 Gemmatimonadaceae bacterium
CAACCGCCATCAACATGCCGCACTTCATGGCGTCGTATCGGCTCGTGTACGGCAGTCGCCAAATGATCGTAGCGCACAAATGGGCGTCAATTTACGTACCGTCAATGCTGTTGCTCTACATCGTTGCAGCGATCTGGGAAGCGCAGTATTCGCAAGTGATGGTGATTGTGCTCATCACGGTCGCCAGCGTGTATCTCGCGTGGCACTATACAGGTCAAGTGTGGGGCATGATGGCGTCGTTTGCGTTCCTTGATGGGCGAGCCTTTAGTACTACAGAACGACGACTCATCCGCACAAGTCTGCGAATTTTACTGGTCTGGCATCTCGCTTGGTTTTTGTACACACAGTTGCGCGATCCCAGCCGAGTGGAATGGATCTATCGTGTCGCGAGTGGCGCCACAGTGATTGCTTTTTGTGTTGGCGCGGTTGGTCTTTTGCGGATGCGACAGCGTACTGGACGAATGCCGCCTCGCTTGGCTGTCGTCGCATGGGTTGCACTTTTCATTTGGTATGCGGCGATGGCGCGCGACCCGAGGGCACTTTTTTGGGTGCAGATTGCTCATGCCATTCAATACCTCACATTTCCCGTGCGGATTGAACTCAACCACTCGGCCACGGCGCCAAATGCTTCGCCGTCGCGTACGATGGTGCATATGGCATTTTATGCGGGAGCATTGCTCGTGGTGAGCGTGATTGTTGCGCAGCTCGTGCCGATGTCATTAATGGGTGTCATTGGCGACGCCTTTGGTGAAGCGCCTGGTCGCTCAGCGCCAATTCTTATTTTGATGTTCGTCAATATTCATCACTACTTCACCGACGGCGTGCTCTGGAAAATTAGTAACCCAGCGGTTCGTCAGCAGCTGTTCGCACACGTGTCACCCCGATAACTCCGCACTCGCGTTTCACGCCCCACTCTTGTTCGAGGGATCTCTCCATGCCCCGTGTTCGCAACACCCTCATTCTGCTGTTGCTGCTGCCCACGATCGTCGCAGCCCAAAAGAAATCAATGGGCGGTTCGAAAGAGACGGATTGGGGCGCAGTCGCTGAAAAAAAGGCGCCGGCGGGCCCGACGATTTCGCCCAAAGATTTTGAGAATGCCAGTCCATTTAAACAATTTTTCGACAAGAAAAAAGATCTCAAACTCACCGATGTGCAGCTCGCGTCGTTCAAAGATTTTGATGTCAAACTGAAAGACGCGAATCGCGAACGATATACGCTCCTTGATTCGTTGAAGCGTGACGCACGACCGCGGACGTCGGGAAACGCGGCGGCGGAAGACGAGGTCCGGATGTTGCTAGCGCGCGACGCATTAACGGGCGTCGCGCGGGATATTCGGGTGAGTTTCGACGCGGCAGCAAAAGATGCGCTCTCAACCCTGGATGCCTCGCAACAGGCGTCAGCGTTAGACGTGATGCAGAAGTACGAGAAGGAGATGCAGGACATGATGCGCGAGAAGCTCGGCGTGCGCGCTGGGGACGGCGGACCGGCAGCAGGAAAGCGCGGTCGACCACCCGTTAGCGCGTGAGTCGTGCCGTCACCAAATCGGCAATGCGAATTTCGATGCCACCTTTCGACGCGCAGTGCGAGTACGCCTGATTAAACGTGGCCGGGCGCGCTTGAGCATCGACAACGGTTGTTAACGTGGCGCCTGACGTTCCTTCAGGCGCTACGGTTGTCATCACGCTGAGGAATACGTCGTACGAATCGGCGTTCGGGCCAATCTGTGTGTTGCCACAGTCGAGGTAGCGACTCAGTGACACTTTGCCTAATCGTTGACGAATTTTATAACCGCCATTCCCAATGGACTTGTGCGCCGGATCGAGTGTTGTGACGGGAATGCCAACGGAATCAAAGACCGACGGTAACACGCGAAACACCACGTCCGGTGCGTACGCCATGTGTGAGACGTCTGCAGAACTCGTGGTGGACACGGTCATGGAGCCTACGCCGCCGCCGCCGATTGTCTGGGTTGCTGGACGTCCTGAGGCTGGAGCGGAGGACGACGTCGACGTTGTCGCGCATGCGGAAAGCAACGCGAGAGACGAGAGGCGTAAGTGGCGCATGTAAAACTCCACGATGTGGGATGGTCGAATAGACGGCGGTCTCGAAGTCATGTCCAGTCGTGTCAACAAGGACGGGGTCGACTCGTGCGAAAGGCCGGTCGGGAAGCAATCGCACCGAGAGCGGCGCAGAGACCCATGCCTTTCCGCTGTCCGATTCTGCACGCACTAATACGCGGACGCCTGTCGGCACCCCGCAGAGGCGAAATGCACCATTTGGCGCGACAGCTGAAACAATGGGTGCGTGGTTTTCTGATGCAGCCACTACGCGCACGCCGACGGGTAACACCCGATCGTTTCGTACACGTACGCGACCAACGAGAAATCCCGTCATATTTTGTGAGCCGCACGCGGAAAACATTATCGCCGTGATCGACGGTACAAAGAGGGACAACGATGTTGACGTCGCCGATAGCGTCGCACTCGTGCGCGAGGCGATGCCGATGGAGTCGAGCCATGGCGTGCTGACCTCCACCATGTGCACGCCACGTGCGACGCCACTGATAATGAACGTACCAGAGGCGTCGGTTGCGCCTTCGAACGGTGTGCCGAGAAACGTCACGCGTGCATCGGGAACGACGCGACCCGTCAGCGAATCTTTGACTGTGCCGGACACGACGACCGTTAGTTCTGAAGCGATCGCCATGCCTTCGCCAATGGCCCGGGCTGCAAGCGTGGGTAATGGCACGCGTACAACGGCAAAGCCCTCGGACACCGCGTGCTTTACACGCACGGCATCTTTTGGATCGCGCCACGCAGCAACTTCAATTGAGGAATTGTTTGGTAGACCACGGCAGACGTGTAGAAGGCCGTCTGCGCCAGCAATCCCGTTGTCGGCAACAACTCGCCACCGCGAACCGTCCGCAGTGCTGACGCGCCATTTAGCGCCCGCCACCGGCTGTCCGTCGCCCGCGACCACTCGCGCGAGCAACCAGGCCTCATTCAACGCTGGTATTTCGCGTCCGCAAACACTAGCCATGTATTCCTGCGCTGATGGCACAATGACCCGCACCAGTGCCGCTGACGCCCGTCGTGCGGTGATTGTGCGACCCGTCGGAATCTGCACATTGATTTCCTTCAAGCGCGGATCATCCACCACGAACTCGTACGGTCCGGGCAACACATGCGCGATCGTGCCGCGTCCGTTGCTGTCGGTCGTGACGCGATAGCCAGTACGGGCAAGCGTCAGAATTGCACCGGCTGAAACTTCCCCCCTCCGATTTACTGCGGTGATGTGGAGCGTACTCAGTTCACCATCCCATGTTTGTCCATCAGGCCACTGCGCGCGGGCCAACTCCCCGCCAATCTCGCGAATAGCGTACACTTGCGACGACTGTCCAAGCGCGGCCACGATGGTGTCGGGGGCACCAACTAATCGGAGCATCCACTGATCGATAAACGGTACACCGCTCGGCAACGTGCGAAACCCAACGCGTCCACCCGCATTGAACGATTCTGCCAGCGCTTCGATGCCAACGTACCGGAACTCGATGTCGTGCAGCGCACGCGCTGCGGTATCAATCCAAAGCGTACCATCAATGTCGACACGACCATCGCGATGATTGGCTGCAGAAAAACGCAATCCAACTTGCGACGATCGCGCGCTATCCGCCGCCGCTAAGCTAAAGCAGTATCCACGTTGAAATCGCTCATCAAGTAGCACATCGGCGTCAGGACCAAAGTAGGTATACTCACCCGCCGCACCAGCGCGAAAACCTCGATCCACAAAATCGATTGCGCTGTGCACGGCATTGAATGACGTGGTCACGTTGCGCGACGAATCGACGCGAACCACCTGTCGTAACACGTCCACGCCATCTAAGTCGAGATAGCGCTCAAAGCGGAGCACGTGCAGCTCGGCCGGTTGCCGTTCACGTGCGACGACCGTAGCGAGTAAGCCCGCGCGTGCCTGATCAAGCAGCGCATACGCGTCCGCGCGATCACCACGCGTTGGACATCCGCGCGCCGCGGTTACCTCCATGGCATCAAGCGCGCGTGGCACGGGTGCGAGGGTAAGGTCGACCGTCATCAGATCGGCAAGCACGAGAGGGAGGCGTTCTGTTGTCGGGCGAAAGCCAAGTCGCACGGCACGCACGAGCATCGCGGAGGCGGGCCGTTGCAGTCGATATTGCCCACGCTCGCCAGTGATGGTGCGGTTGATTGTTGTGCCAAGCGCATCGAGTGCGAGCACAACGGCAGCGGAAACGGGTTTACCGGATGCGCTATCGCGAACCACGCCACGCACTTCACTCGTTTGCGCATTTGCGTGTGGTGCGAACGCCATGCATAAGGCGATGCATATCGAAAGTCGGAGCGCGCTGCTGCAACAAATCATGTGGGTCTTCGCGACGCGAGTACGCGACCGGGAGTACGCGACCGAAAGGAGCGTATCGGAAGGACCGTACCCTCACAGAAATATACGATCCTACCTGCTACCATTGAGTTGTGCCGAGACGCTGCATGGCCTCATCGAACGCTTGGCCGCGCGTCACGCAGGCAGCGGCTTCTGCAAGATGTCGTGCTTCGCGCAAACTGCCGCACACCTCACGCCATCGGTCGCGATGCTGCTGCAGAAGTCGCTGCTCCCAACCAGAGAGCGGCGTTCGTCGATCTGGTGAGGGAATGACGGACAGTTCATTGAGCACGTCGCTGTTGGAGGTGTAAAGCTCCAGCGACGTGGGCATGGTGGCTCCCTCAGGAATGACGACGAGTAATCCGCCAAGCGGTCGAGCGCGTGCAAATAGCGCAGGACGTGGAAATTCTGGAGCATCTACAATAAAAAGTGGTACGCGTGTGTTCAGCGATTCGAGCAGTGAGACAAATCCAGTCTCCGAAGGTTTGGTTGAGAGGCCAAGCTGCGTAGCGAGCCGTGCGCGATACCACGGTCCGTGAAATAGACCAAGCATGACGACGGGTGCGTGTGGCGCGAGGCCGAGCACGTGCTGTCCGTAGGCTAGTCCGTAGTCCTCGAGATCTGACGCGGAGACCAACACTTGCACGGTAGGTCTCGCGGCAATCGCAAGCACTTGTCGCACGTGCATTTCGTACACGTGCTCGTCCGCTCGATTGGACACGTCGCGAGAAACGATGGCGTGTCCGAGGAGCAGTACGCCGGCGCTGAGTACGAATATCCGCGAAAACTTTCTCGGCAGTGCCGCAGAAATGCTGCTGATGCCAACTGCAAGCCACGGAATGCACATCACCATCGGTAAGGCGAAAAACCGCGCGACGATGACTGGTTCTTCGTTGGATGGAATGTTCATGAGCGCGAGAAATACAGGCCCGGAAAATGCCGTACTCGCAAGCAGCGCAACCCACGGCAACATTCCCCATGTGCGCGCGCGCGCGACGCCGATGACAAGTAAAATCGGTCCAATAAACGCAGTGTGTTTTGGAAATCCACGCGCAAAGTGCCAGAGGTTTTCACCGTACGCGCTATGAACAGCGGACAACTGCAAGGTGCCATAGTCTAAGCGCAATACATGACGCAGTAGTCGCCCTGTATCCCAATCGCCGTACACAAGCGGCGCCGACTTATTCGCCAGAAGTAGCGTAAAGAGTGGAGTGGCGCCGAGAAAAAACGCGAGCACCGCGAGACCCATCGCTCGCGCAACAACTGCGCGGTGATTTCGCCAGCGAATGAGGCACGCCACCGGCAACGGAGCGAGCAACGCCAGCGTGTGATGATTGGCGAAACCGAGACCGAAGGCGAAGCCGAGGAACGCCGTCGGCGGCACGAGAGAACGTATGCTGGTGTCGAGCGGCGTCGTGAGTAAGCGGATGCTGGCCATCAGCACAACGGACGCCAAAAGCAAATTCAGCGCGAATGGCTCTGCTGCGTTTGCTTGTCGCCATACTTCGGGTGTGAGAAATGCTAGCAGCACTGCGAGCGCGGTTGCGCGCGCGTCGATGAGCGGCGCGAGCGCGCGGACGAGCAGCGCTCCAGCCGCCGCCGCGCAGAGCGACGAGAAGCCGGCGACGAGCGTAACCAGTGGGAGCCAGCGATCGCCCAGTGCGAGCGCTTGTCCCACGAGCGTGAAGAGTGGGTAGCCCGGTGGATGCGCAATCCCCCCGGTCTTGGCGATGACGAGAAATTCGCCAGCATCGGCATCGGTGAGCGTGTGTGGTATCGTGCTGACGTACGCGAGCAACAGCACCGTAAAGCAGGCGAGTACCCAACGATTTTCGTTTGGCGTTCGTTCGAAGGTGCGTCGCGTCGGTTCGCGGTATTCGACGTTGGGCATTACGATTTGCGGCGGGATCACGGCGTTGCGCCGGTATGGGACGAACATCGTGTGGTCACAATGCCACCGATCATACGTTCGCGGAAGATCAACAGCGATTCTCTCAGGTATTCCATGCGTCCTTTGCATTTGTTCGATTGCCTGCGCGCGATATGGGTGGTCAGTCTCACCGTGGCCGTTGGCGTGTTCTCCGTGGTTGTCATGACCGCATGCGTGCGCCGTGCACCGACTGATCCGCAAGTGATTGCCGTGTGGGTACGTACGTTGTACGGCGCAATTCGCGTTGAGCGACTGTCGCCGCCGGTCGCCTCGCGGCTAACCGCTTACGCGGCGACTGCACTATACGCGGGCCTTGCAGCAGTCGACTCAATGCTCCCTGCACTCGACGGTACTTTGCGCGGAATACCGCACCTGCCGCGTGCAGCACGCCCGTTGGAACACGATGGCACGCTGGTCGCGGTCGCGGCGGAGCGCGCGGTGCTCGATTCGCTGCTGCAGGAGGCGTTACCAACGACGCGCGCGGCATTCGGCCGACTCGCGGATTCGATGTCAGCCGACCGTGTCGTGCACGGCGTATCGGCTGCCGTGCGCGCGCGATCAGATTCCCTCGGCGCGCGTATTGGCCTGCTGATCGTTGCTTGGTCGCGTGCAGATGGATTTGCGGCGACGCGCAGTCGATCGTACACGCTGCCAGTCGGTGACGGCGCGTGGATCAACGATGCACCTGCCACCACGTATGCAACGCAAAATTTGTCGGGGGCGAGTGAGTTTATTGCGCTTGATAATCCGGCGAACCAGCAGCGTGCGGGAAACACGAGTGACCGCGGTTTGATCATGAGTCGACCAAAGGCGGCGACCATCAAATCGTTGCCCGCGGCCAACATGGCTGGCGCAACAGAACCGTACTGGCGTGACGTGCGCCCGTTTGTCTTGCGGACGTGGGATGCGTGTCCGGTGCCACCGGCACCACCGTTCTCCGTCGATACGGCATCGCCACTATATCATGATGCACGCGCCGTGTATGACATCAAGGCCGCGCTCACCGGAGAACAGCGAACGGTCGCGTACTATTGGGCGGACAACGCCGGTGAGAGCGGCACGCCGGTTGGACATTGGTTGTCCATTGCCAGCCAAATTATTAGTGAGCGACATCTCGATGCAGCGAAGGCGGCGCGCGTAGTCCTCGCAACGGCCGTTGCGCAAGCCGATGCGTTTGTCGCCGCGTGGGGATACAAATACCAGTACGCGCACCTGCGTCCGCGGACATACATTCGTCGCGTGATCGATGCAACCTGGGAGCCACTGATTCCAACGCCGCCGTTTCCCGAGCGCCCAGCCGGACATTCAACGCAGTCAGCCGCCGCTGCGGCAGTGTTGACCGCGCTTATTGGTGTGATGCCATTTACGGATAGCACGAGCATCTCGATCGGCCACGCGGTACGACACTTTGTGTCGTTTGAAGCGGCGAGTGAGGAGGCGGGCATGTCACGCGTGTATGGTGGTATTCATTTCCCATCGGGCAACCTGAGTGGTCTGGCGCTGGGTCGTTGTGTAGGCGCGAGCGTTGTGGCTGCATTTGGAGCGCCAGCCGTGAAGGAGCAAGCAACGCGATGAGTAAGTATGGTAAACGTTTATGGCGCGTAGCTCGAGGCGTGTCGTTGTTGCTTGTGGCGACCGCATGCAATCCAAGCAAACAGGCAGCGTGGCACACCGAGATGGGCTATCGGTGGCGCGACTTAACGGTGGCGAGTGGCACACCTGGTTTCACGCGCATGGATGGCGCCACCACGGGTATCAGTTTTGCCAACACAGCCAGCGAAAAGATTCTGCTCGGCAATCGCATGTTGGGGCAGGGCGGCGGCGTGTCCATGGGGGACGTCGATGGCGACGGATTGCCCGATATCTTTCTCGCTCGCACTGAAGGCTGCAGCGCGCTGTATCGCAACAAAGGCCACTGGCAATTTGAAGACATCACGGCGAGTGCTGGCGTTGGCGTCTGTGATCGCCGTACGACGGGCTCAGCATTCGCTGACGTGGATGGTGACGGCGATCTTGATTTGATCGTACTCGCAACGACTGGTCCAAACGCAATTTTTCTGAACGATGGGAAAGGCCATTTCACGGAGCATCGTGATCTCGGACTGGACACGGCCGGTCGCGGTGCCACAACAGTGACGATGGCGGATGTCGATGGGAATGGTCGACTGGCGATGTTCATCGCGAACTACAAGCCGTACAGCGTCGACGACACGATCCCACCGCAACTGCGCGCGTTTAATCAGATGGTTCGGCAAACGGGGCCGAAACAATATGAGATTTTGCCTGAGCATCGGCGGGACTACAAGCTAGTTGTGCGCCCGGACATGGGCGGGATGCGCATGACGCAGCGCGCGGAGCCAGATGAATTTTATGTCAACGATGGCCGAGGGCATTTCACGCGCGTGCCAATGATATCGGATCGGTTTCGCGACGCGAACGGCAAACCGCTCACCGAAGAGTTTGAATCGTTCGGATTGACGGCAAAATTCGTAGATCTGAATGGCGACGGTGCGCCAGATCTGTACGTTGCCAACGATTTCGAAGACACCGACCAGCTCTGGTACAATGACGGGAAGGGCAACTTTCGTCTCGCGGATTGGACCGCACAGCGTCAGACGAGCAACTCTGCGATGGGCGTCGACGTTGCGGATGTAAACGGTGACGGGCTACCGGACCTGTTCGAGACTGACATGCTGAGCCAAGATGCGCGACGACTAAAAACGCAGATGCCGACAAACACGGCCCTACCGAAAAAACCGGGTGATTTGGAGGTGCAACTGCAATTTCAGCGTAACTCACTCTTCCTCAATCGCGGAGATGGTACTTTTTCGGAAATCGCGAGCGCCGCGGGGGTGCAGGCGAGTGGATGGTCGTGGGGCACGATATTCATGGATGTCGACCTCGATGGATGGCAAGACATTCTCGTTGCGAATGGACATTTGTGGGACATGATGGACGCCGACGTGCAAGAGAGTTTGCAGAATCGTCTGAACGATGTGCCATGGCAGCGACAGCGATGGGAGTTTCCATCATTAAAACTAAAAAATGTCGCGTTTCGCAACCGCGGAAACCTGACCTTCGAAGACATGAGTGCGAAGTGGCGGTTTGGGATCGACGAAGATATTTCTCACGGTATCGCTGCGGCTGATCTTGATGGCGACGGTGATCTCGATGTCGTCATCAATCGACTCGGTGCGCCCGCCTTAGTGCTGCGCAACGACGCCACCGCGCCGCGTATCGCGGTACGCCTCATTGGCGATGCGCCAAATACACAAGCCGTTGGTGCGAAAGTCACGCTGCACAACGGAGCCGTACCACTACAAGTGCGAGAAGTCGTTGTGGGCGGACTGTATCTATCGCACAGCGATTACGAACTCTCGTTCGCGATGGGCACGTCGGACTCGGCAACGCTCGTCATTGATTGGCGCGACGGACGGCGGAGTACCATTGCACACGTGCGCGCCAACCGCGCGTACCAAATTTCCCAACAAGCCGCTGGTGTGAAACCGGTCGTGCAAACGACTGTCGATTCAAGTCTGTTTATCGATGCAACGGCGCAGCTCGGTGGACACACACATACGGAAGACACATTTGATGATTGGGATCGTCAGTTTCTGTTGCCGAACGCACTGTCGCAGTTAGGGCCAAGTGTGTCGTGGTACGACATTGATCGCGATGGCCACGAAGACCTCATTGTGGGAACGGGTCAAGGCGGGCGTGTTGCGATATTTCGCAATGTGCGCGGTACGCTGGTACCGCAACGGCCGAGTGGTCCGGTTGCATCCGCGGACTTTACGTCAGTGCTCGGCATGACATCGAACGGTACAACAAGTTTGCTCGCGGGTATCGCAACGTGGCAGTTGCGCACTGACGCTGCACGGATCGCGCAGCCCGCGGCGGTGATCATTGATGTGACGCATAGTGCGATGTTGGGCGCGACGCACGCCGCGATTGGTTCTCATGCCTCGTCGACTGGACCAATGGCACTCGGCGATTATGATGGGGATGGCGCACTCGACTTATTTGTCGGTTCGCGTGCAATACCGCTTCAGTATCCGATGCCCGCGTCGTCCGGCTTGTTTCGAAATGTGCACGGTGCATTCGTGCTCGACACAGCGAACAGTGCCGTGCTTCGCAATGTCGGTATGGTGACGTCCGCGATGTTTGCGGATATCAACGGCGACGGCTACGCCGACCTAGTACTGACGCGCGATTGGGGATCGCTGCTGTTGCTGTTGAACGACGGACACGGTCGACTGCAGGTTGCTCCGGATTCGTGGGGCCTGTCGCGTTGGACCAGCGAATGGAACGGCGTGTCCGCCGGTGATCTCGACGGCGATGGCCGACTGGATCTGGTTGCCACGAGTTGGGGTCGCAACACTGGCGTCGCGGTTGACAGCACTCGGCGCTTGGTGATGACCTTCGGTGCGTTTGGAACCGGTGGTGAAGTGGAGATGCTGCTTGGACAGCAGGACCCGCGCGTTCACGGCTTGTCGCCACTCAACAGCTATCCGCGAGTCCGTATGGCGGTGCGCGACGTCGTGAGTCGCATCAGTAATTTTTCGGCGTATGCAAACGCATCGGTTGAGACGGTGCTGGGGTCGGCCATGGCCTCGTCGCAACAACTTAAAGTACGAACGCTCGACCACATGATGTTTTTGAATCGCGGTGATCACTTTGACGCAGTGCCGCTGCCAGTCGAAGCGCAGTGGGCGCCGTCCTTTGGATCGGCGATTGCCGACTTTGACGGCGATGGCAACGAAGACGTATTTCTCGCGCAGAATTTTTTTCCAACAATGATTGGGCTTCCGCGCTACGATGCGGGACGAAGCCTGCTCCTGCGCGGCGATGGTCGCGGCGGACTTACTCCGGTATCAGGACAACAATCAGGGCTGCACGTGTATGGTGATCAACGCGGGGCCGCGTACGCTGACTTCAATGGTGATGGCAAGCTCGATATTGCGGTGTCGCAAAATGGCGCCGCCACGCGACTCTTTGTAAATAGAGGTGCGAAAGCGGGGTTACGTGTACGTGTGCGCGGACCGGCGAGTAATCCCGACGGCGTTGGTACGCAAATGCGCGTGGTGTACGGTACCAGAATGGGTCCCGTGCGCGAAGTGCAAACCAGTGCCGGGTATTGGTCGCAGAACGGCGCGGTACAAGTATTCGGATTGTCTGGAATTCCAACGGCCGTTTGGGTGCGTTGGCCCGGTGGTGTGGAAACCAGCGTACCAGTACCAGCTGGTGCGCTGGAGGTCGTGATTACGCGGTAATGCCAACGAGGCATGACCATCCGTGTGCAGTATTACCAACTCACGTACGAGCCGCCCCAAGCACCGGACTTTCCGGCGAAAATGCCTGCGGCGATCGCTTCAATCGTTAAGGACACGTCCGATGCAATCGTGGTGAGCGTGTTTAATCGTTCGTTTAGTTCAAGCTCGGAAACGGGAGACGACGACGAGAGCACCACGAGATAGCGCTCTCGCGGTTCGCGCGGTGGCATTGGCCGCATAAATACGACTTGGCCGGTGGATTCCCCTAAACGATCACACGATTCGAGTAGTGTTTCGCGTGCAGTGCTCACGGGCGTATCAATACTCTTTCCAGAGCTATCGCGCCGTGTCATTCTCGCGGCTTCAGCAGCACGTCGGAGCGCTGCCGTACGCCGTATTTGGCATTGATCGTATGCTTGCCTCCTACGCGCCTCTGCCTCCGGACCAACTGGTCG
>JANYFO010000101.1 GCA_025362635.1 Gemmatimonadaceae bacterium
TGGTTACGATGAAGCGTTGGCGTTACCAACGGCGGCGGCCGCTACGCTTGCGCTGCGAACGCAACAAATCGTCGGATTTGAATCGGGTGTGGCGCAAACCGTCGACCCGTTGGCTGGGAGTTGGTACGTCGAGCAACTCACCGACGCAATCGAAGCCCGCGCTGTCGAACTCATTGCGCGCGTTGATGAACTTGGCGGTGCGGCGGAGGCAATTCGCGCTGGCTTCTTTCAAGAAGAAATCGGGCGGAGCGCGTACGAGCATCAGCTCCGCGTCGAGGCGGGTGAGACCGTGGTCGTGGGTGTGAACAAATTCAGTGATGGACAGGATCCGCCAATTATTCCTGCGCCAAATTTTTTGGAGCTCGAACAAGGACAAGTGGCGTATCTCACGCACGTGAAGGCCAGTCGCAATCACTCGGCCGTGCAAACGGCGTTGTGCGCGTTGACGAATACTGCCGCGCAATATTTACCGACACATGTTGGCGAGCGCGTGCCGCTCATGCCGCTTATCATTGACGCCGTTCGTGCGAGGGCGTCCGTGGGCGAAATTGCTGACACGTTTGAGCGCATCTGGGGCCGCTACCAGCCATCGCTGTGACGATAGAAGCTGCGGTGGTTCCCGCGGCGGCGAATTGGGCGTGATGCCTCAGCGAAGCGCTCGGCGTGCATTCGGCGTACTGGGCGTGATCGCCGCATGTGTCGTGCCTGCAGCACTTTGCGCACAGCGTCCGGACTACAAGAATTTGCGTTTTGACGAATTATGGAAACGGACGGACCGCACCTCGCATTGGGACGATCAGATAAAAGCGATTCCCCTTGCACCTGGGGTTTCGCTCACAATTGGGGGTCAGGCTCGTTGGCGCGAGGAATTTGCGCACGCGTTCAATTTGAGCGCCGCGAGCGACACGTATGGGCAGTCGCGGCTGCTCCTGAATGCTGACCTGCACATGGGCGATACCCGACGGGTGCACGGACGCGTTTTCGTCGAGCTTCGGGATGCGCAGTCCTACCATCGGACGTTGCCGGGTGGCACGCGCGCTGGTGACGCGGATCGAAGCGATATCCAAAATCTGTTTGCGGATATCGCCTTTGCAAAATCGTTGGTGCGTGTTGGTCGGCAGGAGATTACCACGGGTCGAGAGCGACTCATCGGCGTGCCTGACTGGACCAATACGCGTCGCGGTTTTGAAGGGGTACGCGCGCTGATCGTGCGCGGCGCATTTGCGATCGATGCGTTTGATGCGCGACCAGTGGTCGTTCGATTACGTGCGCCAAATATTGGTGACACCACCACGCGTGTTCGTGCATTTTCGCTTGGCAGTGCCGTGGGCGCCAAGGCGGCGCTTCGCGCGTTGCCGACGACGTGGCAAGCCTATTGGTACGAGCAGGTGGTATCGACGAGTACGCGCACGCGACGACTGACGAGTGGTGCACGTGCCGCATGGACGTTCAACAGTGCGGCAACAACGGGACCGACTTTCGGTCTCGAAACCGAAGCGGCCGTCCAACGTGGTGCGACTGGCGCTCGTGCACTGCACGCATGGTTTTGGACCTCCGAATGGCAAACGCAATGGCGGCGCGTGCGGGGAATGCCAATGATTGCCGTGGGGCTAGAGGAGGCGAGCGGTGATCGTCACGTGTCGGACACACGACTCGAAACGTTCAATACGTTGTACGCGGCAGCGCACGCATACGGTGGCTACGCGGATGTGTTCGGTCGCGCGAACGAACGAGAGGTGCACATGATCACGACGTGGGATGCCACGAAGAAAATATCGGTGCGCGGTGCGTGGCATCGGTACAATCGGTTGCAATTGACCGATGGGGTGTACACCAAACAGAACACGGTCCTGCGCGCCGCGTCTGGCTCGCAAGACCGTCATGTTGGTGATGAAATTGATCTCTCGACCACGATTAACGTGTCCAGACATTTGCGCCTGACCGGCGGGCAATTTTTGGTCGAGCCCGGCGCGTTTCTGCGCAATACGCCGGGCGGTGCGGTGCAAGAACGACTCAGCTATCTCGGCACAACGTTTACGTTTTAGTAGTCGGTGGTTACGGCGTGACCGGTTTGGTTTTTGGTTCTAATTTCGCCGACCACAGTCCCGAATTAAAATCGGTGAACAGCACATGGCCCTTCCACGGCATGGCGTTCATCACAAACGGCGCATTGGGCGTGTAGCCGTCCGGATCGTATGACTTGAATACGGCGATTTCGCGATGTTGATCCGCCAAGTTACCCAGTAACTCGCCCGACACATCAACGACCCGCACGCCACCGTCGTAATAGGCTTGATACAAAATGTCGTCTTCGACAATGATGTCGTGCGAACCGTAGTCTTCAAGGTGATAGCGACCGACTTTGCGTGGATGTAACGGGTCGGTGGCGTCAACGATGTGGGTGTATCCGCCAGACGTTTGCGCAATACCGTTTTTCGGTGGCTTGCCATCGGGACCTGCAAGCGAATACTTCGTGCCTTCCCACACGCGACCCGTACGACTCATTTCTTCATCACCGATAAACAGATACGTGCGACCAGTCGATTTCTGATAGTACGGATATATTTCGTGGCCAGAATTAATTTTGAACACGCTGATCAGCTTCGGTTTTTCAATCGTGCCGCCATACTTGCCGTTGCCTACATCCACGATCACCGTGCCTACACCACCCTGAGCAGAGTACGCAATGCCGTCGCGCACCCACAAATCGTGAATGCGCGCGTTTGGATATTGATACTCGCTGACGTATTTCGGTTTCTGTAAATTCTTCACGTCGATGATCACGTACTTTTGTCCGCCAGAGATCGCAAATAAATGATCGTTTGTTGCGAACATGTTGTGGACGCCGCCCGTAAGCTCTTGATCGAACGTCGACGCAACCTTGGGATGTGCCGGCACCGCGAGATCGAGAAGTACCACCCCATTAATTCGATTCGACGCGCCTTCGCGAGATAACGCCGCATACCGCCCATCGGGTGACACGGTCACGTCATTGATCGTACGCGCATCTACCTTGATCGAATCGGTCTTGACGATGTTACTCAAGTCCGTAATGTCGAAAATCAGCGCGTATCCGTCGCCGCCCCATGTGCCAACGATGCAATAATCGCGACCGTCTTTACCGGTCCATGGCCACAAGTCGGACGTGTGCGTGTTGCTGATCGATCCGCGTCCCGTGACGGTAATGCGACGCACTACATCGCGCGGCTTCACCTCGAGCACCTTGCGCGCCGTCACGTTGCCCGACGATGCAAGCAGCGTGAACCGACCTGGCGCATTCGCAGTGAACCGGCCCCAATCAATGATGCCAGGCCCACCTGGTGCGACGGTGGTATCGTCCGGCGTATACGTGTAACTCCACGTCATCGCAGCGTCCTTCACCGGTGCACCCGCCGCATTCTTCGCGACGGCGACGAGATGAATCACATCGCCGGTGTTGATCACTTCTTCCTTAATGCCCATCGCAATCGACATAACCGGATTTGCCGCGATCACGTATTTGCGCGTGGCCTTCACCCCCTCCGCTTCGGCTGTGAGCGCGACAGCACCGCTTTTAAGCGCGGTCACGTTACCAAAACGATCCACGGTCGCAATCGCGGCATCACTACTGCGCCACGTGACAACGAGTCCGCTGCGCGGGCTGCCATCCGCGTGCACGCCAGTTGCAGTGTGCGCGAGCGTAATGCCGGTGTACAAATGTCCAGAGTCGGCAGTAATGGCAAGCTTCGTCAGTGCCGGCCACGTGATGAGCACCGGAATATCCAAGGTGATCGGTCCGTTTGTACCGGGAG
>JANYFO010000109.1 GCA_025362635.1 Gemmatimonadaceae bacterium
AGTGGCTACATGCTGTCCGATCGAACGACGGCGGATGGCGACTAGTCGGCTTCGCCTTCGGCTGACTGCGGGTTTCGCGTTGGCGTTTGCCGTGGGGCTCGCCATCCTTGCGGCCGCGGCGTTGGGTTACTTGAACAGAGAATCCCGACACCGTCTGGATACGAGGCTCGACGCCATCAATCGCGCGGTGTTCGTGCGCATCGAGCGAGAGCTGCGAGATACCCCAGATTCGTCGCTCACGTTCATCGCGACTGAAGTCACAGCCGAGTGGCCGCGCGACGATAACACATTTTTGCTTATTGACGATCATGATTTGCTTCTCGCTGCCGTTGACGTCGATTCGGCGAGTACGCGCATCCTCCGCTCGTACAGTCGGCACCACGCACAACGCTTCGATGTTGATGGCCAAGGACCAGACTATCAGGCAGCTGCCATAAGCAAAACGATCGCGCTTGCGGGCGGGCGCATGCAGCGTATTACGGCCATTGCGTTCGCGTCCACCGAAGGCATTGAAAGCGACACGCAACTGCTCGGCATCGTGCTTGCTATCGTGTCCCCGCTCATCGTGCTGGTCAGTCTGGTTGTCGGATATCTGCTGGCACGACGAGCCTTACTTCCGGTAACTTCGCTGGCAAACGCCATCGCGGCCATCGCGCCATCAGACTTGTCGCAACGGCTCAGCGTGACTGGGCCGCGCGATGAGGTCAGCACATTAGCAGAAGAGTTCAATGCCCTCTTACTACGACTGGAAGAGGCGCAACATCGCAATCGAGGATTTGTGCGCGAGGCAGCACATCAAATTCGTACGCCGCTCACCTTGGTGCTTGGCGAAGCGGCGTACGAGCTCACGTCGGTGCCGAGCGTCGATCGCATGCGGGCAACGTTAGGCCGCATTCGCACTGCCGCGGAACAAATGCGTCGTCGCGTTGACGAACTGTTTTTGTTAGCCGAGGCGCGCACCGGTGAGCCGGTTCGGCTTGAGGATGACGTTGAACTCGACAGCCTCGTACTCGAATGCACGGACCTGATGCGCGCGCGTGCAACCGCGCTCGGTCGTGCACTCGCCATCGGCATTGCGGAACCGGTATCAATCCGTGGTAACGCCGCGCTTATGCAAGAGGCGCTGCTCGAGCTGCTTGAAAATGCTTGTCGACATGGGACCAGCGAATCGCCCGTGATCGTCTCCTGCTATAGAGTGACAACGCGGTGCGCCTTGGAAGTATCGAACTCCGGCGCGTCGTTTGCTCTTCCCTCCGAATCGCCGGCGCGTGATGCGACAGGACTTGGGTTATCCATCGTACGTTGGGTCACAACGGCGCATCACGGCGAACTGTCGATCACACGCGACAATAGCATCAACACGGTACGTCTGACATTACCCGTGCGCTGATGTCTGGAATGGCGTATTACGAACACGCACATGAATAGCGTCATTCACGCACAGGCGAGGGAGTTTAGCGGTAGTGCTCAGCGCAGCGGTCGCGTTCATGCCAAACATTACTGCACCAGAATGACGACGGTACGTCGCTAATGTGCGTAACGGTTCGACACCCCCGGCCGCGGTGTGTGGATCAATCGTGGTGATCACACAGCGGGCGCATGCGGCGCCCACACCAATCATCACAGAACCGATTGTAATTTCACGCCACTGGTCTTCGTCGTGCGGCGCCGTGCCCAATACCAACACATTTGGTCGAAATCGAAAGTGCGTCATCGTTTGGTTGCCCTGCGCAATGAGACGCTCGTTCAATGCGTTGATGCTTGCCTGTCCAAGCAACAACAATGGCGCACCGTCCGACAACGACGTCTCTCGACCCGCCACGGACAGCGGGCCAGCGAAGCGCGCGTTAAGCGGCCGATGTGCGACGTTGGACAAGTAGACTAGTCGGCACGTGACGTTCAGTGTGGCTGCACACCACGCAGCCGCATCGTCGCCCGCATCGTTGACGGGCACGACGTCATCCCAAATACGCACATCGCGCGTGACGTCATGCGTTGGCGGCGCAATCTCAATGGCGCTCCGCGCAACGCTTTCCAAACGAATCGCGCCATTGCGATCGGGCGAAACGAACGCCGTGCGGATCAGCGCGAGTCGCGGTACCTCGCGTTGCGTGAGCGCGGTTCCGCTCTCGTCGACCAGCATCCATCGGCGATCACCAACCGGACCGCGCGCATCGAAGGTGAGCTCTTCGACGGCGATGCCGGCAGCGCTTTTGAGCGGATAGACGAACAGCGCGCCGACGTGTGCGCTCATGACACGCCTTGTTGCGCTTGGCGTTTCCAATAGGCATACACGGGAAGCCCAAGCGCAATCAGCCCCGCCCCGCGCGCGGCATTTCCGGGATTCGATATCACCGACCCCATCACGACATAAAGCGCGGCGGCAATGAAAATGAGCGTACTGATCGGGTGGAGTGGGACTAATGTTTTCGGACGTCGATCACTCGTCGCATCGGCAGCGCGCAACACAAACAACGACGCGGCCGTCGCGCCAAAAAAAATCCAATCCGCGAAGACGACGTAGTCGAGGAGTTGACCGAATGTACCGGTCAGCAACAAGATCAACGCAACAATACCTTGCGCAATGAGCGCTCCCACGGGCGTACGCGTACGCGGATTTAAACTCGCCATGCTTGCGAAAAATAGTCCGTCCGCAGCCATTGCCTGATAGACGCGTGCGGACATAAGAATGACCATGCTGAGAAATCCAATCGTGGAAGTCACAATACCAAACGTGATAAACGTCCGACCAGCGGCGCCGAGATACACGAACATGGTATCAGCTGCCGGCGCCTGACTGCGCGCTAAGCCCTCAACTCCAAGGGCGCGCAAGTAGGCGACATTGACGGAGAGATACGTTGCGGCAACGATCAGCACGCCGAAAAGCAAGGAGCGAGGCAAGGTGCGCTCAGGATTGATCAACTCTTCAGCTACGGCGTTGGTTTGTTGCCAACCGCCGAAGGAAAACAGCACGGGCACAAGCGCGGCACCCATTGCAAGCATCATCGCCACGCCGCCGCGCGGGACCGGCAGCGGTGCCGTCTGCATCACCGCCGGTAGTTGATGCGATGGCATTAGGGTAAATGCCGCAATGATCAACACAGCAATCGCCGAGAGCTTGAGCACCGTCAACACATTGCCGGTGGTCGCACCGATCCGAACGCCGAGCACATTGATCACCGTGAGTATCACAATGAGCGCGAACGCTAATGGCTTTGCGGCCTCCGGACCAAGGCCCAGCATCGTCGCGAGGTAGCTCGACCCCGTCATCGCGACGGCGGCAATCGCACCGGTGGCCATGATGAGAAACAGCGCCCACCCGTATAGAAATGCTGGCAACGGCCCCCACGCTTCGCGCAGGTAGACATACGTGCCCCCGGCAAATGGGCGACGCGCCCCGAGCTCTGCGTATATGAAGCCTCCCAGGATCGCGATGATGGCGCCCAAACCCCACGCGCCGAGGGTGAGCGGCGCCGTGCCAACCCGTTGCGCCACCACTGCCGGCGAGAGAAAAATACCGGAGCCGATGATGCCGCCAACCACGAGCATCGTGCCGGAGAAGGTGCCAAGCCGCGCGGCGTACCGTACTGGATCAGGCGCGCGTGGCGAGGGGAGTGAGTTCGTCATAACGCCAAACTGCCGCGCATTCACGAAATTGGCTATCGTACTGGCAACATGATGTTGCTTTCTTCTACTGCCACGCCTCCATGAACGCTCGTTCCCTGCATTACGCTTGCGTCGCTGCGCTCGCTGGCTTTGTTGCGGTGACCGCTGCCTGTCATCGCACTTCAGCGACATCATCACCGACATCATCGTCGACACCATCGTCGACACCATCGTCGACACCGTCCGCGACCGCATCGACGGCGCGCGCCGCACGTCCCAACATGTTGGTCTCCACGGCGTGGTTGGCATCGCACGTGAAGGACCGTGACGTCGTGATATTGCACGTTGGTCGGCGAGCGCAATACGACAGCGGACACATTGCCGGTGCGCGACCTGTTGCGTTGGCCGACATCTCGGCACCGGCCGGCGAAAGTAAACTGTCGTTGCAATTACCAACGGTGGAACAACTCACCACGTGGGCCCAGCACAACGGGATTGGCGATAACACACGCATTATCATCGTTCCGCACGACGACACGCTGCAATCAGCGGCACGCGTCTATCTGACACTCGCATACCTCGGCGCACTCGATCGCACGTCACTGCTGGACGGCGGATATAAAACGTGGCGTAGCGAGGGGCGCGCCGTCTCAACCGTGCCCGCACCGACAGCGACGATGAGCCATTTCACACCGCATCCGCAGCCGACACTGATTGCGACGATGGACCAAGTCGAACACGCCACGCACGACGCACGTGTCACGCTGGTGGATGCGCGACTGACGCGATTTTACAATGGTGATGGTGGCGGATATCCGCGGCCTGGCCATATCCCAACGGCGGTGAATATTCCGTTCCCGAGTGTGAGCACCGGTGGCTTGTTCAAAACACCAACGGCATTGCACAAGCTTTTTCTGGACGCAGGCGTCGCCGACGGAAAACCGGTCGTCACGTATTGCCACATCGGCCAGCAAGCAAGCTTGCTCTGGTTTGTCGCCACGCTCTTGGGTTACGATGCCCAGATGTTTGACGGCTCGTTTCAAGAATGGAGCGGCACGGATCGTCTCCCGGTCATCGCGCCAAAAACTCCATGACCCGTGCGCACGCAGATTCTCCAGCCGCAGGAGCAACACCGCTGATTGGTGTTGTCATGGGCAGCGCCAGCGATCAGGACACGATGGCTCCGGCATTCGAAATTCTCGCTGAATTACACATACCATATGAGGCGCGCGTGGTGTCAGCGCATCGAACACCAGACTGGCTGTTCGCCTACGCAGAGCAAGCCGCCTCTCGCGGCTTACGCGCGATTATTGCTGGCGCTGGCGGCGCAGCACATCTGCCGGGCATGCTCGCTGCAAAAACGCTAGTTCCCGTACTCGGGGTGCCCGTGGTCGCAACGCCACTCAACGGCATGGACGCATTGCTCAGTATCGTACAGATGCCCGCTGGCGTGCCGGTCGCGACGTTTGCCATCGGGAAACCTGGCGCCGCGAACGCTGCATTGTTTGCCGCCTCGATGCTCGCCGCACACGACGTGACGCTCCGCGAACGACTCACCGAACGTCGCGCGGCAAAAGCGGCAGAGGCGCTCGCGTGTCCGATCAATGCCGTCGACGCCATTCCGTCGTGAGCAGCGCATGAGTTTTGCACCAATTCTTCCCGGCGCGACGATTGGGTTTCTGGGTGGTGGGCAGCTCGGGCGCATGACCGCACTCGCGGCGCGCTCGATGGGTTACGATATCCACGTGCTTGATCCTGATCCGCATTGTGCAACGCGCGCGATCGCATCTCGTACAATTACTGCGGCGTTTACCGACGTCGATGCGGCGATAGATCTCGCGAAACAGTGTGACGTGATTACGCTCGAGATTGAACAAATCCATCCAGATGTATTGGATGCTGCAACGCAGCACGCACTCGTGCGACCCGGTCGCGATGCCGTTTTTATTATCCAAGACCGCATTCGTCAAAAGGAATGGTTGCGGACGCAACACTTTCCGCTTGGTGCGTTCGCAGTTGCGCATTCACGTGAAGACATTGCCAACGCCGTGCAGCTGTTTGGTGCCAGTATCGCCAAATCTACGCATGGCGGATACGACGGGCGTGGACAAGTGCGACTTGCCGATCCGACGTTCGCCGCTGACGCATGGACCACACTCGGCGCACTCGCGTGTGTCGTGGAACAGCGCGTGGATATCGATTACGAAATTTCCGTGCTCGTGGCGCGTCGTTCGTCTGGTGACATGGCGGTGTATCCGCCGTCTCGCAATCACCACACAAGTGGCATCCTGACGTGGGCCGTTACACCCGCGGCAATTGATGTGACGATGACGAAACGCGCGCAACTATTAGCGACGCAGATCGCTGACCGCATTGGTATCGTCGGATTGCTCGCCGTGGAGTGTTTTGTGACGCGCGATGGCCAACTCCTCGTGAACGAGCTCGCGCCGCGGCCGCACAACACGTATCACCATAGCGAACGCGGGAGCGCAACGAGTCAGTTTGAGCAGCTGGTGCGTGCGATCTGCGACCTGCCACTTGGCAGTACGGACATAGTAAGCCCGTGCGCCATCGTCAACGTGTTAGGCGACGTCTGGCTGCAAGAAGCGCCACCTGCAATAGTCGACGCGCTTGCAGTACGCACGAGTCGCCTGCATCTGTACGGCAAAGCCGCGGCGCGTGCGGGACGAAAGATGGGTCACCTTTCCGCGACAGGTAGCGACGCACAAGAGGCGCTGGCGCGCGTGCTGCACAGTTATCGCCTGCTCTCGCCTGGAACAGTTGCGCACTTTGATGTTCATGAGCCAACGCTGCCCACATTTACTTAAACACGACGATCCATGTTTTCTCGCGACTTGTACGAAATTCTGCACGTAGTCGGCATTGCCATGCTGTTCGTGGCGATTGGCGGCGTCGCCGTGCACGCAGCAAATGGCGGTACAAAAACCAACACGAACACGCGCGGCTTGGTCGCCACGCTATTCGGCCTCGGCTCATTTCTCATTCTACTTGGCGGCTTCGGGATGATGGCGAGACTCGGCTTTGTGCGCGGCGCGCCCCCGGGATGGCTGACCGTCAAGATAATTATTTGGCTTGTCCTAAGCGGCCTCGTCTTGTTGCCATATCGCAAGCCCGCGCTCGCCAGACCATTCCTCATCTTTCTGCCTCTCTTGGCCGGAGTCGCCGTCTACATGGCAGTGTACAAGCCGTTCTGACACCACATGTGGTGCGCAGGCTACGATGGCCCTTGCGCATTTGCGGTTGCGCTTCGATACTGACGTGTGCGCGGCAGTTTCCCCGATTTGACGGGCCGCGTACCAGTGCCAGAGGCACTGACAATCCGTCTAAGTCGTGGTGCTACGGCCCGCGACGAGAAATTGGCGCAGGCCGTTTTGCATTTACGGTATCTCTGTTTACGTCGCGAAGAAAAAATTGAAGGTGTACCGATGCTCCCTGTACACGTGCTGATTTGCCGTTGCTTTCCGCCACGTGCACCACGGAGCTCCACAGCAAAAATGCGCCCGGCGGACCTCCGTCACGGACGCATTTTTGGTTGGGCGCTACACACGTGTGCACAGTCCACAGCGCCAAATGTCGCTCGAACTCACGCCGTCCGTCGGTACCCTCGCGTTGCACGCATTCTGCCCACCCGCGTGTTTCACGATTTCGGCGCGGGTGGCCGCACAACGCCTACCGTCACATCAAACGCCGCCGTTTCAATCACACCGCCACGCTTCACTTGCACGAACACGCGATATGCGCCGTCGGATGGAAAGGCGAAGGGGAATGACACCGTCGTTGCGCTGTCCATGCGCATCGTATGGCTCGCCCCCATCGGCGACGCTTCGTCGGCAACGCGCGTCGCCCGTGCGATTGCCAATGAATCACGCATCGCCGTATCGCCGCGCTCACGGCGTATGAGCAGCGCTTGCGCGGTCATGCTCGCGCTTCCCATTGGGTGCAGATGCAAGAACACGCCGCCATCGCGGCGCAACACCATCGCATGGCCGCCCATCCCCATGTAAGGTTCCAACGTTGACGCCGCGCCACTTGCATCGTGCAGGGTAGCAACCAACCGCAAATCGCGCCCCACCACCACGGGAGCATCCGCGGCGAGGGTTATACTGCCGCCCGACTTCAACATCGATACGGCGCCGAGTGGCGAGGCTTGCACAATGCTCCACGCGTCGTCCACATCGACGGCGGGCACCGCGTGCGATGCACCGACTGAGACCAACGACGCAACGTTGGTCTCGTTCGCCACAACGGGTGCGACGGGCAAATCAATCGTGTCAACGAGCGTACGCTGGGTGCCGCTCTGAAACAATACGTCGCCAAACAATAAATACCTGCCCGGCGGTAACGCAGGCACGCGTGTCACAAAGGTGTCGGCATGCATGCGCAACGGATGCAAGTGCGCCAATGCGTTGTTGTCGTCCGCCCGAATGAGAAAAAGATGCATCAACTTGCCGTGGTCCGGCATGAGTGGTGCAAATCGATTTGTGCGCCACAACGAATCCGTTACCGCAATCGTGAGTATTCGCTCAGCATCGATCGTTTTGATCGTGGTCTCGATCACGATTGGTCGAAACAGCCGACGACGATAATTCCCCTCCTCCGCATTCCACCATTTCGATCCGCCAAAGAGCCCGAGCGCCAGAACTCCTGCAGTGGAGGCCATGGCGACGCGCGCGGTACGACGACGCGCGATTGAAGGCTCGACACCCCACGCCAACGATCCTTCGCGGATCGCGGATCCAACGATGGTAAGCACACCGGTCACAAGGAGTGCACCCAACACGAAGAGCAGTGCGCTCATACCGCCGCTCATGCCTAACGTGCGTGTTGCGGTTGATTGCAGAGGGACAACGAGCGAACCACTCCCGGCCGGTCCTTCGACCGCGACGTACACAGCGTACGTGCTGGACGTCATGATCCACAAATCATGCGACCACACACCGGGCTCTCCAGGCACAAGCACGGCGTCTTCTGCGGGCGGCGCGCCCTTCAGTCCGACGTTCCATTGTGCAGCGCGCACCGAGACACGAGTTGGCGTTCCATCAAGCACCCGCACCAAGATTCCGACTTGCGCCGGCACAACGCCAGGCGGCGTGATCATCACGCGCACCGGATATCCACCCGCAGTGCCTTCAATCACGACCTGCTGCGTGCCCACGTGCGCGCTTACCACACACCAACCAAGCACGACCAAACTGAGTGATGCGATCCGTCGCACGGAGGGCGCGATCATCGGCGCACCGAACGCAGCCAACTTCCCCACCCGAGTCCGGCACGCGCCGATAGCACCGCAATTCCCAGCGCATACCCAAAACCGCGCACTGTTTCCGCGGCAGACTCGGTCCAAAATTTTCCGAGAACTTGAAAGCTGTCCGAAGGCATCATATATGGAAAATTGTCGGACCGAAACAGGGCGTTGCGCGATGCCGCAGTAGACATGAAATCGGCAAACGGCCACTGCACTGCGGCGAACACAGCGAGAAACGTTGCGCCAAGCAACACGGCACGAAACCATGCACTGCGTGCCGCCGTGCGACGCATAAAGAGGTCAAGCAGAAACGCCGGAATTATCAACAGCAACGGAAAGTCGAGCGGTACCATGTGATCCACGGCGTGGCGGATCGGTCCCAACTTTGGCGACGCTTCAAAAAGCGGTAACACCCACAACTGCGCGAGTCGCACAACGGTATACACAACGGCTGTGGCTGTTGCCGGAAAGCGCAAACGCGTTGACTGTGCCGCGGCGACTAAGACAAACGGGAAAAGCAGCGCGGAAACTTGATAAAAGAGTGCGCGGTGCATGATCACACGATCGGTATACTCGGTGGCGAAAATTGACAGCATCGTCAAAACCAACCCGCTGGTATACGCCACCACCCACGGCGCGACACCCGACGACTCCAACTGCACCCGCTCACGCGCTTCCTCGCGCGCCTGCTCGGCGAGTGCAAACACGAGCGCGCCGGCAAGAATCGCGAGAAATCCAAGTGCCAACAGGGTGTGCGGGGGGCTAATGATTTTTACATCCAGACCGTAGGCGTCGTGCCACCAATTGTCGAAGGGCGCGGAGGTGAGCATCGCTACCGATCCCCAAATACAAAGCCATCCGCCCAATGGTCCGTGAAACCAGCGCCACACGGTCACGCCATCGGTGCTCGGCGTACGGTCGAAGAGCGTACGCCGTAAGACTTCGTAACCGCATGCCAGTCCGGCCACCGCGCCCCCGGTATAAATGGCCAAGTGCGCAGGCGTCCAGAACGTGTCACGCCCTATGGTCATGTGCCATGAAATGTCCCAGATCAAACCGACGATCACACACGTTGCGGCAAAAACAACGGCGGCCAGTTGCCAAGGAAGCGCCAGCACCGTGGTACCAGTGGCGGTACGTGCGCGCGCGGCCATTGAAGCGGCGGAAATTTCCATCAACTTCTCCCGAAAAGTGTTCGCCCGCAATGTATCCCGTCGAGTGCAGGCTGAGTACAGGGGGCACGCGCCTTCACCCCGTGCGCGACGACCGACATATTCGCTGCATGGCGCATCGACCTCTGTACGGACATCTCGCACTTCGCGCACGGCTTGCCACGGCGTGGCACGAGGGCCGACTGCCCGCGAGCCTCCTCTTTTCGGGCCCGCGCGGCGTTGGAAAACAGCGCCTTGCCCTCTGGCTCGGCCAGCTTTTATTGTGCGAGCGCGCGGAGCTCGAACAGCTGAACGAACCGTGCGGCATTTGTCAGCATTGCCGGTACGCCCTCCGCGGCGTTCATCCTGACTTGCGCTGGTTCTTCCCGCGGCCTCGCCTCAAAGACAGCGATGCCACGCCAGACGACGTTGCGGCGGACCTCGCCGAAGCGGTCGCCGACCGCATGGAGGCCGAGGGTCTCTGGTCGTCCCCGCCGGGTACGGAAGGCATTTACGTCGCTACGACACGCGCGGTAGTGTTGCGAGCCTCCACGCGCCCAGCCATGGCCAAGCGCGCGGTATTTGTCGTTGGTGATGCTGAACGGATGGTGAGCCAGGAAGGCGCGGATCAGGCGGCCAATGCATTTTTGAAGTTGCTCGAGGAGCCGCCGCCAGGAACGACGATCATTCTCACCACCGGTGAACCTGGGGCACTGCTGCCGACGATTCGGTCGCGTGTGGTCACCGTGCGCGTCGCGCCGTTGTCTCGAGAGGACATGGCCGCATTTCTCGCCGACCCCGTCGTACAACGCCGCGTTGCCGGTCTCCCGACGGAGATGTCGCTCATCCTCGGCGGCGCACCCGGAGCCTTATTGAGCAGCGATTCGTCCGTCGCGTCGTTCGCGGCTGCGCGACGTTTGTTGACTGCCGCCCTCGAACCATCGACGCCCTCCGGGACCGCGGACCGCGTGAAGGTTGCCGCACGACAAGGCGTTGCCGGTGCTCGCGGTGCGTTTTCAGATGCGCTCGACGCGCTCACGGTGCTTCTGCACGCACGATCACAGCAACTCGTCGCGTCGGGACACACGTCCGATGCCCGACGTGCAGCGATGGCGATCATTGATGTCGAGCAGGCAAAGATCCGCGCGAACGGCAACGTCAGTCCCCAACTGCTCAGTGCCGCGTTATTGGGATCATTACATCGCACATTACGACCGTAGATTCGTCCGCGTCTCTTCTTACACTAAGGCAAGATTTATGGATGAGTTCGCTAGGGATTTAGTCTCCGCGCACAATTTTTCACACGTTGACGCGGCTGGAAACTTTCAAATGGTGGACGTTTCTGAGAAGCCATTTTCTGTTCGAACAGCACGGGCAAGCGGCGTCATTCGGATGCGATTGGATACGTTTAACGCAATACAGAACAACACGTTAGCGAAAGGTGATGTTGTGCCAGTTGCGCGCTTGGCAGGCATGCAAGCGGCCAAGCGCACGGCGGATCTTATTCCGCTCTGCCATCCTTTGCCGTTGTCCGGGGTAGACGTAAGGGTTAATCTCGATGAGGCACTCCCCGGCGTACGCGTGGAGGCGTCTGTCAGAACCACCGCCCAAACCGGGGTGGAGATGGAAGCGTTAACCGCTGTGTCTGTGGCCTTGCTTGCGATTTACGATATGGCCAAAGCGGTTGACCGGACGATGGTAATTTCCGAGATCGTGCTGCGCGAAAAACGCGGCGGAACGAACGGGGATTTTAG
>JANYFO010000146.1 GCA_025362635.1 Gemmatimonadaceae bacterium
CGTGGCGTACCAAACGACAATCGATCACCGTCGTGAAAATACAACGACCGTGTGACCGCCTGTTTTGGCGGCCATGCGGTGAACGACCGCTATTGATTGCTACCCGAATTATAGACGGTGGCCTCGCATCGTGCTTTTCAAGCTCGCAATAAATCGGTATGGGCTCGCAAAAATCCTGCTGGCCCGACATTCGGGTTAAGGCTTGCATCCGTGATTGTCGTGATGAATTTGGTGGGCGTTCGGATTTTGTTCACGTCGTGGTCCGTAACACGGTCGCCACAGTACCGTGCGACAGCGCATCACTGTCCGGCGCCAGCGCGTCGCGCACCGCCCAATTGTTCCGATGATCGCGGGCAATTGCGGTGCCCTTAACCCCTGTATGACCATACACATAGTTGCGTTTTGGACGAGTGACAGTCGCTGCGCTTTCGTCGACGGGTTGCTTGGCACGCGGCTTGGCCTTAGTGGCTATTGCCCATTAGCTGTTGTGTCTTGGCGAGTGCAGTTGATTGTCCCCGAGCAGCTCATCTCCACTTCAGAGGCTATTCCTTGATCGCACGTACGCATGCGAACGTCATTGTCATCGCCGCCCTGCTCGCCGCATCCGCGAGCGCGAGTGCGCAAACGAGCAAGTACTATGTCACTGCCGGTGATCAACACACCAACTTCGTCCTTCAGGGAGGCAGCGTTTATCAACAGTGGACGCAGGCGAACAGCCTCACTACTCTCGGCGAATACGCCATCGCCGTTCGCGGGGATGTGCGCACGCTCTCTAATAACGTCCTTGGATCGAAATACACGCTGACCGGGGTGTACTCGGGTACCACGTATGCTGCTCCCGTGGCAGGCGCCGTGTTCTACGACGGAGCTACCGACGGCATCTTCAACTACTCCGTGGACTTCAATACCGGCAACGTTTGGCGTATGGATCGTAATTGGGCAAACGCACAATTACTCTTTGCTACCGGAAACGCGTATCGCCTAGGTATCACTTGGGATTCGTTCAACAACTCCCTCTGGGTCTCGGATTGGACCGGCACGAACGTGACCGACTGGAGCCTCAGCGGAACGCAGCTCAGTCAGTTCAATACGTCACGCAGCAGCCTGACGTCGCTCGCGATGGACTATGCCGACCATACGCTATGGTTCGGTTCCTCGGACACGGAGGGCACGTTTTACCAGTACTCGACAGCCGGCACCTTACTCGCCACGACGAGTTACGCGGGCATGAACAGACAGAACACCCTCGGCGGAGAGTTCGACGTGCCCGCGCGCACGACCGTGCCTGAACCCGCGAGTCTTCTGTTATTGGCCTCGGGGCTGTTCGCTGTCGTCCCGTTTGTGAGGCGCCGCCGCAGGTAGGCGCGTCCAGCACTCCCCGACGAACGTCGGCCTTCGAAAATTTGGAGGCCGACGTTCGCACCAAATGCTCTTACTCTGCCCGGACGATCCGTCACCGTCCTACGGCGTACTCGTGCGCCACACCGCCGGTTCACTCGCATTCCCCACGCGATCAATCGCCTGCACCACCACCGCGTCCACCTTTGCACCATTTACGGTGACCGGTATCTCCACGAGCCGCGAATCGGCGGACACCGCGCGCAACGTCCATGTTGTGCCTGCGCGAAAACGTACCGCCCACAACGAGAGCGGTTTCCCCGCGTCGCCCGCAATCGTTACGCGTTGCAACGTCGGTGAGCCTGTGATCGAACCAAGAGAAATGGTCGGTGCTGCAGGCGGGCGCGCATCTAACCATGTGGTTGCTGGTACAATGGCGGCATCACTAAACACGCCAGCACTCAGCGCGTTTGTTAGTCCGCCGCGGTTCAACAACAACGACGACGTATTGTAAATCGCCATTCCCGTCGGACCACCAGCGGTCGTACTGCGTTGACGCGCGAGCGAAATCTGCGACGGTATTTCTGCCCCCGAGAATGCGCTGGTCGTACCGTCGGCAACTCGATACGCCGCCAAGCCCGGCCACAGATGCCGACGCATGGTATTCTGCTGCGTCCACCAATCCAGCAGCGCCGGGAAACTCTGGCCCGTTGACGCGATCGACCAATACAATTGCGGCGCAAAATAGTCCACCCAACCGCGCTGCAACCACAATTTCGAGTCCGCGTAAATCGACGCGTACGAATCGAGACCAACAATTCCCGCCGGATTACCCGGGCGCCAAATACCAAACGGACTGATGCCGACACGCACAGTTGGCGACACGAGATGCACCTCGCGATACAATCGTTCAATAAACCGGTTCACGTTATCGCGACGCCAATCACCACGCGACAACACACCGCCGCCTTTCGTAAATCGAGCATATCCTGCGCTATCCGGAAAATCGAGATTCGGACACTTTGAATCAGGATACGGATAGAAAAAATCATCAAGGTGCACCGCGTCAATCGCGTACCGCTGCACCACATCCCGAATGACCGCAATGGCTTGATCCTGCACCTCCGCCTCCGCCGGGTCAAACCACAACTGTCCGCAATAGTATCGCGCCAAATCCGGTCGCCGACGCGCGAAATGCAGCGGAGCGAGTCGCAACGTGTCGCTCAGATTGCCAGCACGAAACGGATTGAACCACGCATGTAACTCCACGCCATGCGATCGCGCCTGCGTCACAGCAAACGCAAGCGGATCCCACCCAGGGTCCGCACCCTGCGTGCCGCTAAATGACTTCGACCACGGCTCCAATTGTGACGGGAACAGCGCATCCCCGCTCGCGCGCACCTGCAAAATGACGGCGTTCAATTTCGTCGACTGCGCCAAATCAAAAATCGTTGTCAACTCCGCCTGCTGCGCAGCAATCGATAAACCGGTGCGCGAAGGCCAGTCAATATTCGCCACCGTCGCCACCCACAACCCGCGAAACTCACGCGCCAATTCAGGGATCACCAGCGCCGCGGGCGGCACTGGAACGATCGGAATGACCGGCGCCGTTGGTGCGGCCTTATCACAAGCGGCGAGCCCAAGCAGCAGCACCCACAGCGCCACGGCGCGTCGACGATCAGATTTCCGGAGATTCATAGATGCATAGTTAGGCTCAACTCTCCACAGAGATCAACCCCGCTGCATGTGAAGGATTTCACCTTTCGCACCTCACACAACGACGGCCTCGCACGACTCGGCTGGTTCGATACTCCGCACGGCGTCGTAGAAACTCCAGATTTCATGCCCGTCGGAACGCACGGCATCGTTCGAGGTCTGTCAGTCGACGAAGTTGAAGGCACCGGAGCCAAGATGATGCTCTCCAATGCATACCATTTGTATTTGAGGCCAGGCGATATGACCGTGCGTGCGCTTGGTGGGTTGCACGCATTCACGCGATGGTCGGGTCCGATGTTAACTGACTCCGGCGGATTTCAAGTCTTCTCCTTGGCCAAATTGCGCAGCGTCACGGAACATGGTGTCGAATTTCGCAGTCACATCGACGGGTCGCTGCACGAATACACGCCCGAGAGCGTCATGCGCATCGAACGCAACTTGGGCGCCGATGTCATCATGCAACTCGATGAACTTATTGCCGGCCAGTCCGAAGTGTCCGCCTCGCGCGCCGCGATGGAGCGCAGTCTCCGCTGGCTCGCGCGCTGTCAGGATGAGTTTAATCGCATGTCGCGTGACGGACGTGCACCGCTTCCCACCTTTGCACTTGCCGACGGCGCACCACCACTCGCTTCGCATGACGCAATCCGCGATCAAACAGCACCGAGGCAGACGCTTTTTCCAATCGTGCAAGGCGGCACCGATGTCGATCTTCGACGTATCTCCGTTCGGGGCATCCTCAACACCGGCGACTGGCGAGGAATCGCCATCGGCGGATTATCCGTCGGCGAATCCAAACA
>JANYFO010000160.1 GCA_025362635.1 Gemmatimonadaceae bacterium
CCATTGAGCCACTGTTGGCCCGTATCGGACCGGAAGCTGTGCGCGAAGTCATCCTGGCGACCAATCCGTCACTCGAGGGTGAGGCGACGGCGTTGTACGTCCAGCGACAATTGGCATCGCTGTCCATACGCGTTACAAGAATCGCCCGTGGACTGCCTGTCGGCGGAGACCTCGAATATGCCGACGGTGTAACGATCGCTCAGGCGCTCTCGGCGAGACGTGAGATGGTGTGAATGCCGCTGGCGAGATGGCGAGCGCGGTGGGAAAGGTTACTTTCGATAGCCGCCGCGCGTTGATAGTGCGCAACTCCTTTCTTTCTGAGGGAGTGCTCGTTCCCCTTGTCCCTACGTTCATGTCCGTCGGTGCCGCCACATGGTCGTTTACTGAGGATGACTTCGGGGCCATTACCATCACGCTGCAACGCTTTCTGTACGATGCCAAGGCGCGATGCGCTCTCATCGTCGATCGGAGCGGTCAGCTGGTCGCGACAGTCGGCGAGCCGCCCACGTTCGATGCGACGGCGTTTGCAACGCTCACGGCCGCCGACTTCAGCGCCAACGATCAACTCGCACGGCTCATTGGTGAAAGCGATTTTAGTGTGCTGTTTCATCAAGGCGAGCGCGAATCGATGTACCTTGCCGATATTGCGCGCCGAGTGATTCTGGTTGTGCTGTTCGACAATCGCACGACGCTCGGCCTCGTGCGGCTGCGTATGCGTGGTGCTGTAGACGAACTGACAAAAATATTCGAAGGCGTTTTCGCGCGTGGCAGCAGCGCCCACGCCGCGCCGCCGGGCTTTCTGGCTGGCGCCGAAGACGAGATTGACCGCCTCTTCCAGTAACGCGCGCGATGTCGATGATCAACTACGCCTCCCGCGAGATCAACTGTAAAATTGTCTATTACGGCCCGGGACTCGGCGGTAAGACAACCAATCTCGAATATGTGTACGGCAAGGTGTCGCCCAATACCCGCGGCAAGCTCATTTCGCTCGCCACGGAGACGGAGCGTACGCTGTTTTTCGATTTTCTCCCAGTCGATCTCGGGACCATTCGTGGCTTTCGGACCCGTTTTCATTTGTACACGGTACCAGGTCAGGTCTACTACAACGCGAGTCGTAAGCTCATCTTAAAAGGTGTGGACGGCGTCGTTTTTGTTGCGGACTCGCAGACCGAGCGCGCCGAAGCAAATCTTGAGTCCATGCAGAACCTGTACGACAACATGGCGGCGTACGGATATGATCTTACGCGCATGCCATTTGTCATTCAGTACAACAAACGCGATTTGCCAAACGCTGCACCGCTGAGCGAGTTGCAAACGATGCTCAATCCTGGTTGGGAAGTCACCGATCCGGCGCGTATGCGCGGACTGGCGGATCCGTTCAGACCGGGCGAGCTTCTCATCACGCAGCTGCCAACGGGTGAGTGGGTGGAACGATCTCCGTATTTCGAAGCGGTTGCCGTTACTGGCGACGGTGTCTTCGATACCCTGAAAGCTGTGTCCAAGCTGGTCCTCAAGACGCTCGCCTGAGCCTTTCGTGAATCTTCCAAACGCGATCACCGTCGGACGCATTGCCCTGACGCCGCTGATTGCGTGGCTGCCCTTCTCCACAACGTGGAGCGCACGATTCTTGGCCTTTGCGCTGTTCATGATTGCGGCCGTTACTGATTATTGGGACGGGCATCTCGCTCGGCAGAACAACATGGTTACCGATCTTGGGCGATTGCTCGATCCTCTTGCGGATAAACTGTTGTTGTTGGCGACCTTGGTGCCGATGTACGTCATGCAGCGCCACGGCACGTTCATTTCGCCGCTCGACGTCGCGGTGCCCGAGCCGTCGCCATTCTTGTTCATCACACCATTTGGACGCGTGGCCTTTCCATTGTGGATACTGCTTGTCGTCCTCGGACGGGAAGCGTTCATGACGGTGTTTCGACAAGTCGCGGCGCGTCGTGGGTTAATCATTGCGGCAATCGGGCCGGCTAAATGGAAGATGGCGTTTCAGTCGCTCTGGATGGGATCAGCGTATTTTTGGTTTTTCGCTATCACGGCGGCGGCGAAGCAAGGGTGGACTGAGTTGCCGTGGTGGCAATCATTTGCGCAGTTCAATGGTTTGCTGGGCGCGGGCAGTCTGGTGGGTGCGGTGGCGCTCACCTTGTGGAGCTTGTGGCTGTATTTGCGTAGATATGGATCGCGCGTGATACATGGAGTCGCGCAGTCGGTGTGATGCATGGTGCCAGTGGTATGACGCTCGCACTCTCGACCAAATGATACAGCTGTTGTTGCTGAAGCTCGTCACCTTAGTGCAAAAACAACATGAATGATGAAAACATATGACCGTGTGTGATTTTTTATTAAGCAAGTTTTGAAAATTTATAAACACCAAACCTTAGCGCTGAGTGTTCGTGATGCGTGTCACAAGACGTCACAATTTCGGGAATTAATACCTCTTTAAAAACATATTGCGCGCGCTGTTTGGACAATGCGTTCATCATTCGAAGCCACGGCCGCACACACAACGGTCTCAACCTTGCTTTGTATCGGGAAATCGCCGCATCGGCTGAATCGAATTGCCGTAAACGTTGCGTGGCGCCGGTTTCCCAATGTTGTAGAGGCTTTGTCAAATCGCTAAAGCCTCCCCGTTCAAACACTCCTCGAGGAGGCTCAGAATGAAGACACACTCGATAAGATCAGCGATCATCGCGTCATCGCTGTTAATGGGAGTAGCAAGTGCTGCGGTCGCGCAAAATGTGACGCCGAGTTTTGGAGCGACTGTTCCGGGCTCGTGGTCTACAGATCGCTATGAGCCGACCACGTTTGCGCTGACCAACAACACGCATGGTCGCAATGACGTGCTCAATATTGGCATCACGTCGGCAACAAATGCTGCGAATCGAGGGGCCCAGAGCGTCACCTTTTATAACACGCAAGGCCGACAGATTGCACTGAACTTGACTGGGTCGTATTCGTTAAAAGCGGACCTCTGGGTGGGCAGTGCGTGGGGAATAAACGCGGCTGGCAGCAACAACAGTCGTCGTACGGACATGTGGGGCGTTTCGGCTGATGGCTCAAACAACGCGCACGACTATCCCATCATCGGCTTTACCAATCAGGACGGAATAGGCCGATTCCGTGGTTACGATGTGAATTCCGGTGCGTGGAACAACTTTACGAATCCGGTCAATTACGATGCGTGGAACTCGCTCGAGTTGAATTGGAACTCGGTGTCAAAGAGCTACACGTACTTGGTGAACAACGTTTTCGCCGGATCGGTTCAAGGCGACAACGTCTCAGTCGGCGTTAAAGCCATGATCATGCAAGCCTACAATTTCAACGATCCGGCCGGCCAGTTCTTTACTGGAAGCACGAACTACACTGCAGAATGGAGCACAGTGCCCGAGCCGTCTTCAATCCTACTTTTGGCAACGGGGTTGATCAGTATCGCCGGAGTCGCGGCACGCCGTCGCAAAAACGTTTAGGGATTTGGTTGGACGACAATAAAAATAGAGGCGCGGGATATTCCGCGCCTCTATTTATTGTGCCGACAGCATTAAACGATTCGACAGCGTCGGCGATTCACGATCGTTCTCTATTCACTTGCCGAGTCGACGATTTGTTGGAGTCGTTGACGTTGGCGGAGCAACAATGAGCATCGCACGGTCAGCGCCCGCCGTAATGTCCTGCAACACTAATTTGAGCAGAGCCGCCAGTGTTGCCACCGTGCCAGTTCCGTCGCCCATCGTGGTGGCATACGCCGCGAGTTGTACATTAGGCACGCGGCGCAATTTTGGGTCAACGATGATTTGTTCCGGTGATGTAACGCAAGCTTTGTCGACCGTCTGATACACTGTTGTCGTTGTCGCCCAACAGTTCGGCGACGAGCAACGCGTACAATGAGCGCAGTTCTCGAATGAGAGGCCGCGCCATGTACAAGGTTGATGCAACGGTCCAATAATTGCTCACTTAGCATTATCGCAACATTTTATGACAAGTTTGCGATCAGTTGGAGTTGAAGAATTTTAATCGCCCTTTGCTGGAGATCACGCATGAATGCAAAGCTTTTGCTAGGCCTTCTCATTGTTGCCGCGTCCGCGTCGGCGCAGTCCACCACCGTCGTTGGGTCGGGGTCCACGTTTTCGAATGCTGGCGTTGTAAGCACCGTTGATCCCGCCTGTGCTGCTTCGGTCAATACTTGGTGTGCCCGCAACGTGCGGAACAACGGTTCGGTCGGCATCACGACCACGTATGCGCGCTCCGGCAATGGATCGCTGGAATTCAGCGGTCCGAATGGCTCAAGCTACAAATCGGATTTTGAATACTATCTCGATCCCACCAAGCAGTTTACCCTCAATAGCCTCCAGTCATTGGGCTACGACTGGTTTCGGTCCAGCAGCTCTGGAGCCCTGAGCCGTTTCGCTCCGGCACTGCGCATCATTCTCTCAGATAATTCGTACCTTGTCTACGAGCCCACTCTCAACGGCGCGCCGAAGAACACCGTTTTTGATCAGCCAACAGACAGCTGGCAAACGGTGTCCTTTGGGAATGACGGATTTGTTTGGTGGACGAAAGAACAGACGCAACTCGCGTACTCCATTGCAGATTGGAAGGTCGGTCGCGCAACAGCGAACAACTTTTTTTTGGACGGCACGGCCACGGTTGTTGGTTTCAGTACCGGAATTGGTTCGGGGTGGACGCCCGGGTCATTCAACGGCGCGGTAGACAACGTCAGCTACAAAACGTCGCAGATGGATGTAGCAAAGTCTTTCAATTTTGAGGTTGCGCGTTCTACGGTGCCTGAGCCATCCACATACGCACTCATGGCTGCTGGTCTCGCCGGTGTAGGTCTCGCTACACGACGTCGACGTCGCGTCTAGGAAATTTTCGCAGTGCGACAGTCGTCCAAAAGCCCCCGAATCCGTCAGCGATTTCGGGGGCTTTTGTTGGTGGTCTCCCGCGAGCATCATTTTCTGGCAGTCTCGACGTTATGATACAGTCGATGTGGCGCACGCTCAACACAATGGAGCTCGAGCACAATACGGCATCGCGTTTGTTTCATGAGCGCGAGCGGAAAAGTGCTTATCGTACGCTGGCTCAACCATTGCTACATTAGAAAAATGTCATACCGTTTTCGCGCAAATATTCTTGTGCGATGAGAACTCGCGCCGCATTTGTAAGCAGTCTCAATGAAAAAAGGCCTATTCTTCGCAGCTGCATTGGTGTCAACCGCATGGTCGATTGCTGGCGCCCAAGTCACACCCAGCGGATTTCCGGTCGCCGGGTATGCACGCTGGAACTTCAACTTCTATGCGGGTGGACCGAACGCGGGAGGATACGACTACCGCCTGTTTTACGATTTTAACCCAGTCGCCGGCAACACACTCGCGACCCACGGTTTTTATCAGTTTTCAGGAGCCTGTGCGTCGTCCTGCCAATACATGAACCAGGACTCGTGGAACTTGGGAATGTCGTTTCTCGGTGTTGCGGTGGCAAACAATATCACACCGCCTCCCGGCTCATTCAGCAATACCGCCGCAGGTGAGTACACGTTTGCATTGGCCGTCTACAGCCGGCCGGATGGCGGCCTGCCGTCTGAACTCGGCCGCTGCCATTCGCGTGAATGTCTTGGGCAATACCGTGGTCCCAGAGCCTTCCACGTACGCCTTGATGGCCGCTGGCCTTGTTGGTCTGGGACTCGTTGCACGCCGTCGCCGTCGCCGCCGAAGCATCGCGTAACGCTCCATCGGCGCTATCGCACCAAACGCGCCCCGGGATCCTCACCGATACGGGGGCGTGTTCATTGCCACACACGCTAAATTGCATGTCTATGAACCTCGAAATCGTCACGATCGGCGACGAGCTGCTGCTCGGCTTCACCGTCGACACCAACGCAGCACACCTCGCCCGCGAACTCGCCGCATTGGGCATCCGTGCGGTACAGCGCGCGACAGTCGGTGACGACGCAAACCAGATCGCCAGTGCAGTACGCGAAGCGCTCGAGCGCACGGGCGCTGTCATTACCACTGGTGGACTCGGTCCTACGGCGGATGACCGTTCAAAACCAGCTGTCGCTGAAATATTTGGACGCGCCATGGTCTTGGATGCCAAGATATTATCCGATCTCGAAGCACGTTGGATGAAGCGTTTCGGGCATGAACTTCCGTCCAGCAATCGACAACAAGCGCTTGTGCCAGAAGGCGCAACAATTCTCCAAAATCGCCACGGTTCAGCACCCGGAATCTGGCTAGAAGACGCACAACATCGCTTCGTGACCATGTTGCCTGGCGTGCCGAGAGAAATGCGCGGCATGCTCGCGGACACACTCATGCCGTTGCTGCGCGCGCGCGCAGGAAGCGACGGACCCGTCATTCGGTCGCGCACCATACGCACCGTCAACATTGCAGAGTCGGCCGTTGCGGATCGTCTAGGTGAGCTTGCTCGAGGCGTGTTGGGATTACCGTTGGCCTACCTTCCCGGCAGCGATGGTGTGGACCTTCGCCTTACTTCGGCCTCGCTGTTGGCCAACGATGCGGACAAAATTCTCGCTGACGCCGCGGCGCTCATTCACGAAAAAGTTGGACGGTACGTGTACGGTGAAGGCGATGATGATCTCGCGGCACTCATGCTCGCCGAATGCGTAAAACGACACGCCACCATCGCGGTGGCCGAGAGCTGCACGGGCGGGCTGCTGGGTAGTCGTTTCACGGCCATTCCTGGCTCGAGCGCCACATTTCTTGGCGGTACGATCGCGTACAGCAACGACGTCAAGATCCGCGAACTCAACGTCTCGGTTACAGACATTGCGGAGCATGGCG
>JANYFO010000202.1 GCA_025362635.1 Gemmatimonadaceae bacterium
GATGTGCTCGACATCACCGCGACGACGGACCAGCTCGGAAAGACTGCGGGACGGGATCTCGATCTCAACAAAAGTACATATCCGGCGTTGCTCGGAGTTGAAGGAGCCGTTGAGCGCGCCGTTGCGTTAGTCGAGGATGGATGTGCCGCGCTTGCGGAAGAGGGGTTGCTGACCGCAACACTCGAACAGCTGGCGCGTTTCATCGTCGAACGTCGTTCTTAACCGCGCGGTGCGTAAAGCGTCGTCACATCAGCCTTGATCATGTCCATTCTCGAAAGAATTCAGTCTCCGGCAGACTTGCGCGTTCTCACTCGCGACGAGCTGCGTTCGCTCGCCGATGAGATGCGAACGCGCTTGATCGACGTCTGTTCGCGTACTGGCGGCCACATTGGCGCCGGACTTGGCGTCGTTGAATTGACGATCGCGATGCACACCGTCTTCCAGACGCCGCGCGACCAAATCGTATGGGATGTCGGACATCAAGGGTATCCGCATAAGCTGTTGACGGGTCGGAATGCCGAAATGGAAACGATTCGTCAGGAAGGTGGATTGTCGGGGTTTCTGAAGCGCTCGGAAAGTCCATACGACACGTTCGGCGCCGGTCATGCGGCGACAGCTATCTCCGCAGCGCTTGGCATGGCAGCAGGACGTGACGTACTCGGTGAACAGTTCAAGGTGGCGGCCATTCTCGGCGACGGCGCACTCTCGTGTGGACTTGCGTATGAAGGGTTGAATAACGCGGGGCATTCGGAGCGCGACATCATTGTGGTGCTGAACGACAACGAGATGTCGATCGCGCCGAATGTTGGCGCGATGCACAAATATCTCACGTCGATTCAGCGCAACCCGTTGTACAATCGTCTCCGCTCCAAGATTGGAGAAATCGTCGATAACGCGCCAGGGCCCTTTAAAGGTGCCAGCACGTTGTTGCGAAAATGGGAAGAGAGTGTCAAATCGTTTCTCACGCCGGGTGTGCTATTTGAAGAACTCGGCTTTCGTTATTTCGGACCGATTGACGGTCATGACCTCGATGCGTTGCTGGAAACATTCAGCGCTGTGCGCGACATGAACACGCCACGATTGGTGCATGTCATCACGCAAAAAGGCAAAGGATTTCCCGCCGGCGAACACGGAGAAAAATGGCACGCATTGCCGCCGGGACATGATCCTGCCACTGGCAAGCAGTTGAAGGCGTCAACCGCGAATCCCGCGTACACGGCAATCTTTGGCAAAGGATTGGCGGACCTAGGCGCTGAGCGCACTGATGTCGTGGTGATTACGGCGGCGATGCCAAGTGGCACCGGTGTTAGCGCGTTCGCAAAGGCATTTCCGAATAGATTTTTCGACGTTGGCATTGCCGAAGGGCACGCGGTGACGTTTGCGGCCGGCGTTGCGACGCGCGGCTTGCGTCCAATCGTCACGATTTATTCCACGTTTCTGCAGCGCGGTTTTGACAACATCATCCACGACTGCGCCTTGCAGCATCTGCCCGTGGTATTCGCGATGGATCGTGCTGGGCTTGTGGGTGAAGATGGCGAGACACATATGGGTCTGTACGACATTGCGTACATGTTGGCCATTCCGGGCATGACCGTTACCGCGCCGAAAGACGGGACGGAGATGCTTGGATTGTTGCGAGCGGGAGTTGAACACACGGCGGGTCCATTTAGTCTGCGATACCCGCGCGACGCCGCGCCGGACGTGGTGCCGGACATGAGTAAGATTTCGGCAGTGCCGTACGCCACGTGGGAGGTATTGCGACATGGCCGTGAGGTCGCGATACTCGCCGTGGGCACGATGGTCAATATGGCGCTCGTCGCCGCGGACACGTTGCGCGCGGACGGACTGGATGTGACTGTGGTGAATTGTCGCTATCTAAAGCCGTACGACGAAGTCACGTTAAACGCCGTGCTCGCAGATCATCCGTATGTACTCACCGTCGAAGAGGGGGCGTTAGTGAACGGGTTCGGTGCCTACATGAGCGCCATCATTCAACGGCTTGCGCCAACCGTCCGTGTCGCCACACATGGCGTGCCGGATCGCATTGTGTATGCGGCGTCGCGCGCGAAACAATTGGCGTCGCTTGGTCTTGACGCTTCAGGTATTGCCGATCGCGTGCGCGCCTTGCACGAATCGGAAGCGATGGCTGGCTGATGCGCGTCGGCGTAATTGGACATCGCGGCTATGCCGGACTTCCTGAAATTCTCGGCACGCTACTCGACATCGCACCGGAGTTGGGCCTCGAACTCGCGTTTGAGGAGGCGTTGTGGGACATCGCAGAGGAAGGCGGCCGACTGGATAGTCCATTGCAGGTCGATGCGCTGTTCACGCTGGGCGGTGACGGGACATTGTTACGCGGCGCACGTTTTCTTGATGGTCACTCCGTACCAATTCTCGGAATCAATCTTGGACGACTTGGTTTTTTGACAAGTTGTGGCGGCGAGGAATTTGAAGACGGTGTACGACGTTTTGCGCGTGGAGATTTCACGTCTGTCGCGCGAATGGCATTGTCGTCAAGCGCACTTGATCGTAACGGTGTCGAACGATGTGCGTGGCTCTCGCTAAACGATGTGGTGCTGCACAAGGGGGGATTTGCGCGCGTTGTGCGCTTCTCCGTGTTCGTCGACGACGAACCAATCGGTTCGTACTCCGCCGATGGTCTGGTAATTTCCACACCAACAGGCTCCACCGGATATTCACTGTCCGCAGGCGGACCAATCGTCGTGCCCACCGTGGAGAGCATCGTGCTCACACCAGTCTCGCCGCACACGCTCGCGATGCGACCATTGGTGCTGCCGCCGTCAGTTGTGGTAAAGGTGCAAGCAGATGATGGGCCTGCAGAGCTTTTGGTAACCATCGACGGGCAAGTCGGCACTACGTTCACGTCCGGAGAGACACTCGTCATTCGTCGTGCACCAAACCCGGTTCAAATTGTTCGTTTCCCCGGCACAACTTTTTTTAATCGACTCCGTAGAAAGTTGGGTTGGGGTGGTCTCTCCGAACGCGATGGCGACACGACCTGACCAGTTGCTGCTTCAGAGACACTGATGCTTGTTGAGCTGCGCATTCGAAACGTTGCGGTCATCGACACAGTCTCGTTGCCGCTGGCAGCGGGGCTCAACGTGTTAACGGGGGAAACCGGCGCCGGTAAATCGTTGATTGTTGGTGCCCTCGGCATGCTGCTGGGTGAACGTGCGGCATCGGATCGCGTCCGGAGCGGTGCGGAGAAGGCCACCGTCGAAGGCGTGTTTGATGCCCGACAACTCGTCAACGTTCGTGCACTGTTAGACGAGCGCGGCATTGAGGTCGACAATGACGTGTTAGTTCTTAAACGAGAAATCGGCTCCAATGGTCGATCTCGTGCGTGGATTAATGGGTCTTCGGTCACCGCCACCGTGCTGGCTCATATAGGCTCGCAGTTGGTGAGCGTCCACGGCCAGCATGATTCGCGTCAGTTGCTCGACGGTGATCATCAGCGCACGCTACTCGATGCCTTTGTCGGAGCGCAAGAACAGGTGGCGAACGTCGCGCTCGCGTATAAACGCGTGGCCACTCTACGAACGAGCGAGCGAGCGCTAGAGGCGCGTCGAGTCGAGGCAAGTAAACGCGCCGACTACCTGCGCTTTATTGCGCGAGAAATCGAGGACGCGCGACCGGTGATCGGCGAAGATGAACTCCTTGATGTTGAAATTCGACGGCTCGCAAATGCCGAAGAACTTCGGTCGCTGGGCGCGCAGGCCGCTGGAGTAATTACTGGCGATGATCACGCGGCGCTTGGACAGCTCGCACTCGTACGGCGCGTACTCCTGCATCTTGCACGCATTGATCCTTCAACGTCGCGGTTCCAGTCGCTGTTTGACAGCGCGGTGTACGCGCTCGACGAACTCGCGCGCGAACTTGAGGAATACGCTGATGCGATCGCAGCGGACCCGATGCGATTGCGCGCTCTCGAAATTCGTCGTGAGGTGCTGTTCTCGTTGTTACGCAAGCACGGGCCCACGATCGTCGAAGTCCTTCTCACTGGCCAGCAAGCGCGCGAAGAACTCGATCTGGTCGATGGTGGTACTCTCGACCTGCACGTCATCGCGAGTGCACGCGGTGTCGCCGAAAGCGAGTTGGCGGAGGCAGCGATAACGCTCACGCGTTTACGTGAATCTGGTGCGCAACAGTTGGCCGCAGCGGTGACGGTGCTGCTGCCAGAACTTGGAATGCCGGATGGAATATTCAGTGTTTCGCTCGTTCCCCTCGATCACGTCTCTGCTGATGGTGCCGAACAGATTGCATTCCTCAGCACGCTCAATGCGGGCACTGAGGTGCGACCGCTGCAGCGAATCGCCTCCGGCGGCGAGTTGGCGCGCATCTTGTTGGCATTGAGCACTGTTCTCGCGCGATTACAACAGGTGCCGACGCTTGTTTTCGACGAAGTCGATGCCGGTGTTGGTGGCGCAGTGGCGTGGCAAGTAGGCGCGCTGATGCGGCGTGTCGCGGGACATCACCAAGTACTCGCCATTTCGCATCTCGCGCAAATAGCGGCGCGAGCACATCATCACGTCGTGGTGCGCAAAGGTGCGATCGGAACCGTGACGACTGCCGATACAAACGTCGTAACGGATGACGCCCGCGTTGTTGAAATTGCGCGGATGCTTGGCGGTGACGCTGATCGCGAAGTTAGCCGTGCGCATGCACGAGAGCTCTTGCAGCGAGGACTGACGGACGATGTGGCGATTGGGCAGACCAACGCGACGAAAGTGACGAAGAAACAGCGGACTGCGACGTAAAGACCTGACGTTAACGCCGAATGAAACCGGTAAACACGCGGAGTTCGAGGCGATCTGTTGAGACGGCGGGAACAACACCGCCGGACGCGCTCAGCGGCTCAATGTGCATGAATCGTACTTCCACCGGATAACGCGAACGTCCGCGCGCATAGCTGTTCAGCGACGAATACGTCAGGCCGAGCGATGCCGCTTGAAATGAGCGCGAGGGCGCCGTTGTCGTAGACGCAGCGACGGATGTCGTTGCGTCTACGCCGGATTGCACCGTGAAGACATCCTGACTCACAGATCGATACATGTACGCGGCGGACACGCCGAAAAAATCACCAAGCACCAGTCGCGGTGCCAGTTCGATCTCCGCACGTTGGCCAAGTGACCGTCGCGCGATTCCACGCGTGAACGCCGCGAATACGAGCGGGTCTGGGCGCAGTGGAAGCGACACCGTCACGTTGTCGGACAACGGGTGAACGACACGCACGGTGGCGCTCATCCAATAGCGATGGTTGAACATGAGGTCAGTGGTACTTCGCAACAGCAATGCATTCGCGCCGTCGCCAATCGGGATGTCAAAGGGATCTTCTATGCGACGACCACCAGCGCTACCAAAGCGCCACCCACCTGAGAGCGAACTACGCACACCACGACCGCGATTTAGCAATCGCGTTCGCTGGTCGGCCGCGAAGGTATCGTACAACAGCAGCGTCGCGGTCAGGTCAACATCACCGATTCCTGCACGGCGCTTTCCACCAAGGTCAGTGTACCCGAGACCATACGCTGAGTCGCCGGCAATTTTCGCGAGGCTACCAGGGCCAGAAATTATGGTGGCGCTGACAGGCAGCGACGTTGCGGCGATACTATTAATTCCAAAGCCAGCGAATGCCGTGCGCAAACTCCCGAGCGCTGTATTGATCGTCGTTTGTAGCGCCGAGCCACTAATCGGCACTACGGGTGCCCCGCCGCGAACGCTGTCACCGTACACCGCCGCCAACGCATTCTGCGTGGTCAACGCTTGTTGAACAAGCAGCTGGGCGGCCGCGCCGCCCGCTCGAATAGCATCGCAGCCGAGTGCGGTGCTTGAGACACATCGCGTAATTTCGGCGATGAGTTGCGCGCGCGCTTGACTGAGCTGTAACAACAGCAGACCATTGGCCGCGCGCGCCGTGTTTCCGCCAATGGCTAAGTACGTCGGATTCTGTCCGACCGTCGCGCCGGTCCCTGATCGATTGAGCACCAGTTGCGTACTTTGCTTCGATTCCACATACGGTACAACGAGGCCGATTGAAAGGCGTCGCGTAAGGCCAACGTCCACGGAAAATGGCACCACAGTCTGGCGCACAATTCCATTGGCCTCGAGGGTGCCGAGCGAGAGCGAAAAGTCCGTACGTCCGCTGAGTGTGCGAATGGCCTGTTCGGTGGCGCTAAGTTGCGGAAGCGCCGCAGTGCCGAGGTTGCCGGTTGCCACACCGTTTAGGAGCGGTTGGCGTTTAAAACGTCCTTGCGCGTCGGTCGCGAACACGCTCCCCCACTGATTCCACGTCGCGGCGACGCTGTAGCGCACGCTGCCTTTGACGATCGGGATGGCGTCGTCGCCCACACCGCTCACCGCCTGCGCGAGAAGGGAGTTCGTCGCGAACGTGAGTAACGCGAGCGAACGTACTACGGCGAGCCATCGGCGGCGAAAGGCACTGGGAAGCGACAGAAATAAAACCATGCGGAGAGTTAGGGCTGTTACGAGCGAACCGGCTAGATTAGCCCTCGGCTGTGGGGGCGTCAACGAACCCCATGTGCAGGCGCGATGTCCCCGTGTCATGTACCCGCCCGCTGATCGACGTTCCCATCACCTGAATCTGTGCAAATACCATCTGTACCCTGGCAGCTCACCGGTAACCATTGGCTCACGTTGCCGTGCATTAATCCGGCCGACGGGGCAATACACGCGATCGGAGTGTTGCACCGCGGAGCGCGCGCAGCCATCGAATTTGCGGGGGCGGCTGGCTTCGAACAGAGAGCGGGAGTGCCGCTGTGTGTCCCCGTGTTGCGAGTCAATGGTCGCGTCTTGACGTTGGCGACTGAGGGCATTGCGTGGGAGCGCGCGGTCGGTTGGCTGCCAACGTTCACGTGCACGGTGGGTGAATTGGTAATACGTGGTACGGTGTTCGCGCCGTACGGGCGTGATGCGGATATGGCGGGCGCGGTGTACTCCATCGCCGTAGAAAATCGTGGCGGGATAGACGTTGCTGTCGAAATCGCGCTTGAGGGGCAGCTCGGACATCGGCAGCAGCGCGTGCGCAGCGCGCGGCCGTTTGATGACGCGCACTTAGTGAGTATTGGCGCTGATGAGGTGCTACTCTTGGAAGGCGCGGGCATTCCAGGACTGGCAGCGCTCGCGATAGGGAGCGACGGTCCGGCGCGATTGGAAGCACCTGACGGTCCGTCCCGTGACGCACGACCCTTTGCGATTCGACGGGACGTGATTGCGCCTGCCGGTGGCGCCGCACAATGCGCGTTTTACCTCGCGGTGGGGCCCGAGCGCGATGGCGCGCAAGCGACGGTCGCTGTGTTGCGCCGCCGTGGATGGCGTGCGCTGCTCGCCGCGACACGAGAGGCGTTGTCGGGGATGGAGCAGAGCACCGGCAGCGACGGGATGGATCGACTCGTGAATCGCAATTTGATGTTCGCGTATTTCTACGGTGTGGGCCGTGCTCTGGACGACGCGCACTATTACCTCGTGCGATCGCGTGCGCCTTGGCACACGGCGGGATGTACGGTGCGCGACTGGGAAGCGCTTATGTGGACACTCCCCGCGGTGCAACTCGCCGACACGGGACTGGCCCGCGAGTTACTGGTACGCACCTGCGAACTCCACGGGTACGCGCCGGGACAGGGCGTGCATTACATGGACGGCACGCTCTTCCAACCGGGTTTTACGCTTGAAGGTCCGGCCGCGTATGCAATCGCCGTTGATCGCTACATTCGCGATTCGAACGATGAACAGATTGTCGAAGAACCTGTGGTGGCGGATACGCTTTATCTCGCCGCTGATGACATCGCGGCGCGTCGCGATGAGCGCATTCCGCTGTACTCGACAGAAGTGATGCCATCCGGCGCACCCGCACCGTTTCCGTTCACGCTGCACGGGAATGCGGTCGTCGCATTGGCCCTTGATGTGTTTAAGCGAACGCTTGATGAAGAAGCGGCCGCTGCGGTTGAAGACCCGGCTGCTGTTCGCGCTGCGCTGCTTCGGCACTTCGCGGTGGATCGTGGTGGAAAAGCTCGACTTGCAGCAGCCGTGGACCTTGCCGGTGGAGCGTCGTTGGACGATGATGCGGTCGGCTCTCTTTTATGGCTCCCGCTTTACGAAGCGCTTGACCGTGACGATTCGCTTTATCGCCGCTCCGTGCGGGCGGTCACGACGTCAACCGATCAACCGGGAGCGCTCTTACCGCAGGTCGCGCGCCTGCTCGGTCCAGATGCCGCCGAAGTGCTCGCTTGGTTACGTCGAGCGCCATTAGACAACGGAATTGCAGCGGAATTTGTCGATGCGGACGGCCGAGCGGTGGGGAATGGTGGCGATGCGGCATTGGCCGGACTGCTCGCGCATACGTTATGGTACGCAGCGCACGCACTCGGACTGCGTGGATAACACGCGCTTGTATAGCTGGAACGACGTCGATAGTTTGTGCAGCATGCGGGAATAGCTCAGTTGGTAGAGCACAACCTTGCCAAGGTTGGGGTCGCGGGTTCGAGTCCCGTTTCCCGCTTTCTGACGGCCGGCGAAGTGGCGCCGGCCGTTGTCCGTTGCAGAGCTGCCATCGATGGAACACATGCCGGCAAGAACAGAGCTCGGATGTCGACTCATGCGGCTC
>JANYFO010000260.1 GCA_025362635.1 Gemmatimonadaceae bacterium
TTTGGATATCCGCGCTCGTGGTGTCGCTCCTCTGGGCGTGGGGCAGTGCTACGCCATTTTACCAACTGGTGTATGCCGTTATTCCGGGTGCGAAGTTCTTTCGCGCACCGAGCACGATGCTCTTTGTGACCGCGTTTTCGATTTCCATACTCGCGTCGTTTGGCGCGGAACGCGTGCTCGCCGGCAAAGCGACGGCAAGGCTTGTGATCGCGTGGGCGGTGTTCGCGCTCAGCGTCGCGTTGATCGCCACCGACGGAGGGCTTACTAGCTTTGCTATGTCATTGTTTGGCGATGTGCGCGGTGATCAGATCACGTCGAACGCACGACATGTGGTTTTGGGCGCTTGGCGATCCGCAGTATGCGTTGTCCTCACAGTCAGCGTCGCCTTCGCGACCGCGCGGCGTCAACTTAAAACGCCAGTCGCTGGCTGGCTGCTTGCCGCAATTGTATCACTGGATTTGTGGAGCGTCGAACGCCACTACTGGCTTTTTTCCCCACGTGCCGAGGTGCTCTTCGCTGACGACGCGATCGTTCGATTCTTGACAACCCAAACACAACCGGGTCGAGTCATCGCCATCCCGCTCAGCAACAACACTGCGTCCCACGACCCATTCCTGTTAGGCAACGCGTTAATGCCCTACGGCATCCGCGGTGTCTTGGGATATCACGGCAATGAGCTCGGTCGATATCAACAGCTGTATGGCAAGAATGAAGGCTTTGAGAACATCGCGAATCCAAACTTCTGGTCGCTTACGAATGCTCGTTTTTTTTACACGAACGCCCCAGAATTGCCATTCCAAGGAGCGAAATTGGTCGCCGGACCTGTGCGAAACGCCGCGGGAACGATGACCTTTCTATATGAGTTGCCGGGAGAACATCCAGCCGCATGGGTTGCGACACAAATCGTAAAGTTGAATGATGCTGCCAGCAAGGCGACTATTCTCAATCCATTGTTCGATGTTCGCCGAGTGGCAATTTTCGATACGAGTAGCCATGTTCGGGCCAAACAGTTGGGCGATCCGTTGCCCGAGGCAGTGCAGCTTGGTGTGCAGATTCATCGTTACGACCCCGGCGCAATCGACCTCACACTGAACGGGTCATCCCCAGAAGGGAGCGCATTGGTCGTCTCGGAAAACTTCTATCCGGGATGGCGAGCGGTGGTCGATGGTAAGGATGCTCGCGTGGAGCGAGTGGATTTCACCCTGTTAGGAGTTGAACTTCCAGCAGGAGCAAGAAACGTGTCGTTTCGATTTTACAGCGCACCGTACGAAACAGGAAAAGCCATCACACAGCTCGCGCTCGCGCTCGCCTTGCTGATCACGGCAACTGGCGCGTTGCTCGACCGGCGTCGCACGCCGACACCCGTTTGAGACGATTCATTTGAGCAGAATTGCGACCCCCGCCCGCGGCTCGTTAGCGCTTGGTGAACGGGGACTGGTTATCGTGCCAACGTTCAACGAAAGCGAAAATATCACGCGCATCGTGCCGCAGATCCTTAACCAAGATCCGAGGCTCGATGTGCTCGTCGTGGACGACAATTCGCCTGATGGGACTGGCGCCTTAGTTGACGCCATGGCCGAGCTCGAGCCTCGTATTCACGTATTGCATCGCGCTGGTAAGCAGGGCCTTGGCAAGGCGTACCTAGCCGGGTTCGCCTGGGCGTTGGAACGGGACTACGAGTTTGTTTTCGAAATGGATGCCGATTTTTCGCACGATCCGGCGCACTTGCCAGAATTCCTTGCGGCGATCAAGGACAAAGATCTAGTGTTGGGTTCGCGCTATCGAGACGGGAAAGTCACCGTCGTCAATTGGCCGATGACGCGGCTTATGTTGTCGTACAGCGCAAATATTTACGCACGGGCCGTGACTGGACTTCGCCTTGGCGACGCGACGGGGGGCTTCAAATGCTTCCGGCGTACGGTACTCGAAGCCCTCCAATTGGAAAACGTCCGGTCAAACGGGTACGCATTTCAAATTGAGATCAGTTTCCGCGCATGGAAGCAAGGCTTTCGGATTGGCGAAATTCCAATCGTGTTTCACGATCGTACTGAAGGCGAATCGAAGATGTCCAAGGGCATTGTTCGCGAAGCCATCTGGATGGTGTGGCAACTGCGCTGGTGGGCGATTACTGGTCGAATTTAACCGTAAAGAGTGATCCGAGCTCATGGATGATTTCATTCGAAAAGCTGTTGCGCTGAAAGGTATTCCGTTCACAAAAATGACCGGGTCTGGCAACGATTTTGTGTTTTTTGATGGCAGAGAGGTTCCGGTAGACATTCTGAGTTCACCTGAGATCATCTCTGCTATCTGCAATAGGCACAACGGTATCGGCGCTGACGGTCTAGTAATACTAGAGACTGGAATGCCAACGGCTGATGTCAGAATTTTGTATTTTAACAGTGACGGATCGCAGGCAGATTTGTGTGGAAACGCAACGTTGTGCGCAACCGTGTTGTGCGCGGCCCTCGACCTTTCAAAGCCAGCGGGTATGCGCCTCGCCACAGCAGCGGGCATTATTTCTAGTCGTGTTGATTCTGACGCGCCAGAAATCGACCTACCGCCGATCGTTGATATTCGACCGAGCTTATCGATCCCGTTGGAGGAATCAGAGACTCGCATAGGGTTTGCCCATGCTGGCGTACCACACATTGTGGTGTTGTGCGAGGACGCAGAAAACATTGATATTGCCGCTCGCGGTCCAGCTCTGCGAAATCATTCCGCGGTAGGTCCGGCGGGCGCGAATGTGAACTGGGTTTCAGCGCTACCAGCAGGTCGCTGGCGATATCGAACCTTTGAACGCGGCGTGGAGGGTGAGACGCTCGCGTGCGGAACCGGGGCGGTCGCAACAGCCACCTTACTCAGCACTTGGGCGCTTGCTACGCAGCCGGTGATCATTCGAACGAGCTCCGAGCGCGATCTAGCAGTCCGATTTCGCGTACAGCGCGCGCCAGAGGCTGGACTATTACCGTCGCTTCGCGGCGAAGGTCGCGTCGTTTTTCGCGGCGTACTCCAAACACTACTGCGTTAGAACACCTCCGCAACTGGGATCGTTAAAAATTGCGCCCGTATTATGTGGACAGGTGCACAGTTGCGACGAATCGTGAGGTTGCCATTGTCAAAGTAAAGCACGATCGCCCTGTAAGTCGTTGTATGCTATAAGCTTGGCACGAAATCAGTTCTTCAGATGTGCTAATGTTGGCAATTGTTTCCCACACTTATCCACCATGTTTAGTTTACATAACATGTATTATACGCATACATGCCAGAGACGGACTGGAATCACTGTAGCTTTACTGGCGCGTCGAAGACCCTTTAGTGTCGTATTTCTACGCAAACAAAAACGGCGGCTCGATCAGACAGACGATCGAACCGCCGTAACACCAACGCGCAGACAAGACGCCGCTACTTTACGCTTCCCGCAATTTCTCCAAGTCGAACTTTCGCTTCCTGCGCAAACGGGAAACCCTCGCGTGTCGCCAAGTCTTCCCAGATCTTCTTGGCCTCATCCATCTTCTTCCCACTCATCAGACTGCGAGCTTCCGACGCACGAAACTGGCCTTTGTCCAATTCAAACTTTGCCAACCCGGACGCCTTCTCGAAATGCTCCGCGGCCTTCATGTGGTCGCCCTTGGCGTCATACCCGGCGCCGATCAATCCCTGCAACGAGGCTGAAAAGTCCGCACCGGCGGAACCACTCGCCGACTCCAACACCTTGATACCCGCATCGTACTGTTTCTGGTCGAAAAGTACTTGCGCCAACAGGATAGCCGCCTGCTGGCCAGATGCCGTGCTCGCGTAACGCGTGGCCACCTTTTGAAGCGCTGCTTGCGCCTCCGGAAGCTTGCCTTCACTCAACGGCGCTTGTGCCTGATAGAGCGCTGCCGACGCCTTCTCTCGCGCGTTCGCATTGGTGGTCCGAAATAGAAAAATCGCCCCCGCCGCGACAATCACCGCGCCAACGCCGTACAAGATCGGCTTTTGATTCGCCTGGAACCACGACGTGACATTCTCGATCGGATCGTCAGAATGTACGACCAATGGAGCCGAATTTCGTGTTGCCTGCGCCATACTCAAAGCCTGCGAAAATGGTGGACGGGTGCGCACAAACAAACGCGTGCGCGCACGGTTTCCAGACAGCATTGAAAGATAGCGAAGAGTGCCCCCGAGAGGAATCGAACCTCCGGCCAACAGTTTAGGAAACTGCTGCTCTATCCAACTGAGCTACGGGGGCCACGCACAGAACCTACCCCATCTTACCCGCCCTCAGCCAGATCGCGCGCTGTACCACCGTCACTCAATAATGCACAAGCGACAATACCCTCCCCGCCGCACGCAGTCGCTCCCGACCGCCAAGCACATCAAGTTCGATCAACATCGACGCGCCGACAACGGTACCGCCTAATTGCCCAATCAGGCGGCAACACGCAGCGGCCGTACCACCCGTCGCCAAAACGTCGTCCACGATGAGCACGCGCGCGCCAGCATCAAACGCGTCTGCATGGATCGCTAACGTATCAACGCCATATTCGAGCGTGAAGCGTTCCTGCACCGTGGCACGCGGCAACTTACCAGGTTTTCGTGCCGGCACAAACGCGGCGTTAAGGGCGAGCGCGATGGGCACGCCGAACAAGAAACCACGGCTTTCGACGGCGAGCACATGCGAAATTTCATCACGTGCGAACTCACGCCCCATCGCCGCAACAACGTCCGTCAACAGCGCCGAATCCGCGAGCAACGGCGTGATGTCCTTAAACAGCACACCGTCCGTTGGAAAGTTCGGCACATCAACAATGCGCGCGCGTACTCGGTGTTCCAGTGGTTCGATCATTCACCGAAACTAGCACAGCGACTAGACGGACGACGCGTCCGTTTGCACCGTAACCGCGTCGCTAGCGCCGAATACCAAGGAGTGCCGCCAAGGCCGTAGCAAGCGCCGCAGCATCGCCTAACTCTGCGGCGAATTGCGGCAGGTGCACCGTGCCCGCACGAACTCGCGCGGCCAGGGCCTCAAGCGCCGCTGCCGCGACCTCGGGGTTGTTCGCAATTTCGTTATCCCGGCGAGCCGTCGTTGCCCACTCGCCGACCGGAGGCATCGTCGATTTGGAATGCGTCACCGGCATGATATCGATCAACTCATCGTCACTCCACATCGGCAGTGATGGCGTGGGCACCGCATGCGAGGCCGACGTCTCTGCCCGTTCAAATGCGCGGATTTCCGCAGCAAGTTCGCTGAGTCGCTGTCCCGCCTCCAACAGCGGCCAGTCGTCACGTGTCGATTCGGCTGCCGCTTCCCGCTCGCTTGTCGTCAACGCGATGTCCGGCGCCACGTGTGCACCCGCGTCCATCGGCGCACTCGCCTCAGGCGCACTCGCCTCAGGCGCGGCCGCACTATTCGCCACGGCGTCGTTAAGAAACGTCGTAATCCATGGCATGGCGATCGGCGACGAGGCGTCCGCCACCGCTATCACACTGTCGTTTGATGTCTCGACCGCACGGATCTCTACGCCACCGGTGTCCCTGCGCGCGCTCCCCGACTCTAGGCTGTACGGACCACGAACATCGAGCAACGCAAATCGTCGCGCTCGTTGTGCGTCCTCGGTCAACGAGTCATTCAACGCAGCGGGGCCAGCATATGGTGGCCCGTGCGATGATGCCGAAGGCGAGCGATCCGAAAACACAGTGGCAGGCTGCAGCGAGGGACTCATATGGGGTTCATGCTGGCGATGACACCGAATCGTACAGCACCGCGTGCGATCAAAATAACCACACTCCGAAGCTAGGCCGGCCAGCCACCGGCCCCAATCAACGGGACGAATCGGACGGGTACGATGTCACGTCGTTCCAGACGATCACCACGTTTTATCAACAACGTCAGCATCTGTTCCTCCTTGCTACCGAGCGGAATCAGCAATCGTCCGCCCTCAGCAAGCTGCGCTTCAAACGCTGGTGGCACATCTGGCGCACCGGCGCTGACAACGATCGCGTGATACGGAGCATACTCACGCCATCCGAGCGTGCCGTCACCCAGGAGGACCGAAACGTTTCGTACATTCGCTTTGGCTAACAGCAGGCGTGCGTGGTCAAGCAACGCCGCATGTCGTTCAACCGAGAATACCTGCTCCGCGAGCGCGCTGAGCAACGCCGTTTGATAGGCAGAACCGGTACCGATCTCGAGCACGCGCTCACGCCCGGTGAGCATGAGTTGTTCGAGCGCACGTGCATGGACGTACGGTTGCGATATTGTCTGCCCTTGGCCGATCGGTAATGCCGAGTCTTCGTACGCGCGGTGACGCACCGTCGACGGCACAAATAAATGTCGAGGCACTAAATCGATGGCGCGAAGCACCGCCAAATCCTTGATGCCCTTCTCTTGCAACGCCTCCACAAGACGACGTCGCGCTCCGCGAAACTCCGGCTCTACGGCGCTTGCCACCAATCCGTCTGCGTTTCGAGAACGTCGCGATGTGTGAGATCAAGGTGCAACGGCGTGACCGAGACGTAGCCATCGTGCACGGCTCGGAAATCGGAGTCTTCGGGACCACTCCACTCAACGGAGCCACCACCAATCCAGACGATGTCCCTGCCCCACGGATCTTTCATTCGTGCAATTGAGTCGCTGAACACGCGACGACCAAGACGCGTGAGTCGCACACCTTTTACTTCATCTGCGATAATCGGCGGAAGATTCACGTTCATCACCGTGTGTTTCGGAAACGCCGGCAGCGACATGAGGTGCAACAGCAACTTCCGTAACATTTCAATTTGTGTTTCAAGACGCGCATCGGAGCCGAGCATACGTCCGGCAAACGAAACGGCGATGGCCGGAATACCAAGGGCAAGTCCTTCCATCGCCGCGGCGACGGTGCCGGAATACAGCACGTCCTCGCCCATGTTTGGACCATGGTTGATGCCGCTGATGACAAAATCCGGACGAACGTCCAACAGCGCTTCGCACGCCAGCATGACGCAATCGGTTGGCGTACCATCCACTTGCCAGCGACGCTCACCGAGGCGGACGGGCCGCAACGGATGATGCAACGTAAGAGAATGGCTGGTGGCGCTTTGTTCGCGATCGGGCGCCACAACATACAGTTCGCCAAGCGGCGCGCACGCCTCTTCGAGGATCGACAGCCCTCGGGCTAAAATTCCATCGTCGTTGCTGAGCAGTATGCGCATATGAGAATGTAAGTCAAAAACTCCGTCAGGGCGCGGTCAACCCATCCACGGCAATGAAGCCGAGCAATGCAGATAGCTCGGTCAAATCACGTTCGAGCGATTCAATCGTTTGTACCTCTAGCGCCGCACGAGCGGTAGTACGCAACGTGCCAGACTTGCGATGCTCGTCCAACTTTTGTCGCGCGCCGTCGATCGTGTACTTCTCTGTGTACAACAGCTGCTTGACGAGCAGAATAACATCAACTTCCCGTCGTGCGTAGACGCGATTGCCGCTGCGATTTTTTGCTGGATTCAGCAGCTTAAACTGACTCTCCCAATAGCGCAGCACATGCGGTTTCAGGTCAGTGAGCGCGCACACTTCGCCGATAGAATAGAATTCCTGTACTGGCTCGCCACGCAACACGCCGCGGCCTCCTCAGTCCCGTTCAGCGCGAAGCTCACGCGCCATCAATTCGGCAATCGCTTCGCGAGGCGCTTGGCCGGCAAACAAAATGCGGTGCACGGCATCGATGATTGGCATCTCTACGCCCGCACGATCCGCAAGCGCCTTCGCGCTCTGCGCATTGAGCACACCTTCCGCGACACTATCCTTGCCCGCGAGCGCGTCGTTGAGCGACTGTCCTTGACCAATTGCCACACCCAAGGCGCGATTGCGCGACAGGGCACCGGTGCACGTCAGCACGAGATCACCGAGACCGGCTAAACCCGCAAACGTTTCGGCGCGTGCACCCAGCGCGACACCGAGTCGAGTCATTTCAGCGAGGCCGCGCGTCATCAACGCGGCGCGCGGATTGTATCCCAAGCC
>JANYFO010000309.1 GCA_025362635.1 Gemmatimonadaceae bacterium
GGGTGTGCGCGACGACGTCAAAGGTGAGGTGCCACGGCTACTCCCGTCCGGATCTCCTGTGACTGTTCGAGAGGCGCTTTTTGGCCTACCAAAACTGAGAAGCGGATTGAGTAAGGAGGTGGATTCCAATCAAGCTTGGCACGACCTTGTACTCTCCATGCGTCGTAGACCATGGGTGCGACAAATCTCCGTAGCCGTGAGGAATGAAATCGAAGCTGTAATTGACGGCGCAACACGCCCGACGGCGGCAAGAGGACGCGATTACCTTGAGTCACGCGGACAGCTGGTGCTCAATCACACGACTCGTAGCCACATACGAACGGATCTAGAACGTTATATGTTTGCGAGCGCCTTTGCCGCGGTAACCCAAAGCTCGCCTGTATTATCAGAATTTCCAGTTGCCTTACTGCCAGACCACAAGAACGTGAGTCGTGCGCTTGGAAGCGGTCTGTTCGCCGATCGCTTTCGCGTGCAACTGTCGGGACGTCCGTCGACCACCATCACATCGCACATTTCGAAGGATGGGCACTACTACATCCATCACGATCCATCGCAGTGTCGTAGTCTCACCGTGCGCGAAGCTGCAAGACTTCAAAGCTTTCCGGACGACTATTTTTTCTGCGGCCCACGCACATCGCAGTTTCATCAAGTTGGAAACGCCGTTCCTCCGAAATTGGCGACTCAGATTGCTGACTCGGTGGCGAGACTGTTCGAGCGATAAAAAGCAACGTCGTCCATTCGCCCGCCTGAAGTTGACAAAGAACGGCAGTCCTCGTTGGTTCACGCATATTGCCGACACGGTTTGGATTCCGCCTTGGAGGTAAAGCAAATCGCGAACGGTGGCCCCTCATTGACGTTATGCCGCTTGGCGCATCAATTATTTGTGAGTTGTTGACTGGCACGAACTTCTCTTTCAATCCTTAATGAACCTCGCGCTACCCGCTCCGATCGACGACCTCCCGCCGCTACCAAACGTGGTCGGCAACGCGAAGCTGCAGCGCTGGATCGACATCATTGCGTCGCTGCTCGACCGCCGAGCGCCGGCGACGTTCGAGGAAATCGCGCACGATGTTCCGGCGTATCGGTCCATCGTCCGGGGCCATCATGACCTTCCCGAGGCAGAGATAGTTAAAACGCGTAAAGACTCGCTGAAACGCATGTTCGAGCGCGACAAAGATGAGCTGCGTGAACTCGGTATTCCCATCGAGTCGCGTGCCGACGCGGACGGAAACGAGAACGGTGCCTACATCCTGCGGCGCAACGATTTCTATCTGCCGTACCTCTCGCTCGCGGCACCCGATGGTTCTGCATGTAAGGACGTCCGCGACGATCGTTACGGCTACCGCACACTCTCTTCGCTCATACTCGGTCCCGATGCGTTGGCCGCCATTGTAGACGCCGCTGCCGTTGTGCGCGCGCTTGGCGACCCGCTGCTGGCCGCAGATGTTGATCGTGCGCTCCGCAAATTGGCGGTTGATCTTCCACTCGACGCGGTGTCCGCTGAACCGGAGCCGACGATACTGCTTCCGCAGATGCGCCCAAGCAACGCGGTATTCGAAACGCTGAGCGATGCACTGCGACGCAGAAAGTCAATCACTTTTGAGTACCATGCACTTAGCACGAACGATGCAGAGTTGCGCGCGGTTTCGCCGTACGGCCTGTTCTTCGCGCAGGGCCATTGGTATCTCGTCGCGCATGATCACGCCCGCAAACAGTTGCGCAACTTTCGACTAAATCGCATCTCGAAGGCAAAGTGCAACGCAATGAAGCACGCGACGCCCGACTACGAAATCCCCGTCACGTTTCGATTGCGCGACCACGCGACGTCTCGCTACGCGTGGGAACTCGGCGACGACGATGCGATGTCGGTTATGGTGCGACTTCGCGGTGCATCGGGGTCCGATCTCGCAGCAGCACAGTGCGGCGAGCGCGTGAACGACGACACCGAGCAGCGTCGATTCTCGGTACGACGGTTGGATGTGTTTGTCCGGTGGCTAATATCGACCGCAGGCGGTCTCGAACCCATCGCGCCTGCGACGTTGATTCTTCGATACCGTGACACCGTCGCACTCATAGCCACGCTTTATGCTGCTGGTCGCGTTGCACCGGGGGCGACGGCCGCAGGCAAGAAGTTTCCAATCAGAGCGCGTGGCGTCGCGGATCGTTGGGAGCCGAAAGGTGCGGCGGCCCAGTTACAGCGATTATTGCAGCTCGTTCCGGCTCTCGCCGACGAGTGCGAGCACGAGATCGACGCTGTCGCCGCACAGGTGGGAAGCGATGCGAGCACGGTGCTCAAAGATGTGTACTCGTTAGTCGAGCGGTACGACGCGCCGGGAGGCTTTGTCGAACGCGTCCAACTGTATCTCGAGTCTGGTAGAATATCGGCACGAACAAATCACTTTCTCAGACCGATGCGCTTGACGCTCAGTGAGCTTTCGGCACTCGCGTTGGGTTTGACGGTGCTGCGCCGGCGTCGCACGTTGACCGAACATGAAGTGATCGACCGCGCGCGCACGCAGCTATTAGCAATTGTAGCCAAGCTGCCCGATGATCCTATCCCTGTGATGCCGTACGCGGTGGTGGCCGAGGATTCGGTGCGGAGTGACGTACTTGGTCAGTTTCGCGCTGCGTTGCAGCATCGGCATAAGGCGTCGATTACGTACCGGGGTTCCGCTGAAACGGTGACGAACACACGTGTGATCTGCATTTATGCGCTGACGATGGCGAGCGGCATGTTGTACGCGGTCGCATTTTGCGAGCGTGAAAAGGCCCTTCGCATTTTTCGCCTTGATCGCGTGGAGCATATTGAATTGACGGATGTGATGTACGAGATCCCGTCCGACTTCTCCGTCGACTCGCATATTCAAAGCGGTCGCCTCTTTCACGGCGTTGTCGATCGAAAGGTCGCGGTGCGCTATTCGCCAACGGTTGCTCGATGGATTGCTGAGCGTGAAGGCGTGGTGGTAGACGCGGACGGCGCGTTGGTACTCGAGTACCCGCTGGCCGATGACGAATGGGCGATGCGCCACGTGCTGCAATACGGGGTTGAGGCCGAGATATTGGCACCGGCGGAGCTGCGAGATGCGCTGCGCGCGCGGCTGTCGCAAATGGGGAAGGCAGTCACGTAGGAGGAGCGAAATCGGTAATTATCACGCAATCGCCTGTAGTATCCTCAACTTCAACGATTCATTATCCGCGCGGCCGTCCAGTAACGCACGCAGAAAATCCAAGAGCAACTCCTTGTCGATACTACCTGCTGCAACATGATAGCTGACGTTTTCTGTCTCTCGCAGGAATGACTCCGCGCAAAGCAGGTAACCGTTAAACAACAGCATCTGCGTACACAGTACGATCGCGATGCGTTTGTTTCCGTCGACGAAACAATGAAATTTGCACGTGCAAAAAAACAAATGCGTCAACTTCTCGACAAACGTAGGATAGTAGTCGTCGTTCTGGATGTGCGTGAGCACAGCGTCGAGCTTTCCCGTGTCTAGCTGTCCGAGTGATCCGCCACCGCTGATCTCTACAGTCTTGTGGTGTACCGCAATCGCCTGCTCCAAAGTGAGATAAATGACGGACACCGGCTAACGATCCTTCAGTCGACGCAACACATCTGCTGCTTCTTGCAGTCGCGTCGTAAGGTCCTCACTCCTTTCTCCTAAAAAGCGTTCGTATTCTTCTCTGCGCAGCGGCGTGACGTACTCTTTCAATTGCACGTGCAGCGCATCGCGGAATGCCAAATCCCTGCTCGCCATCTTGATGCGAGCTTTCTCGACGAGCGGTTTCCAATGAGGCTGCGCTTCAAATGATTTGAAGAGTGCATCCGTCTCCCACGACGTCAACATTCGACCAAGTGTCTCTCGCCCCCCGCGCAACGCTTCAGCGAAGCCGTACTCATACGACGCGATCAGGTCGAGTACTTCGGCATAGAATGTCTCACGTACACTCTCGCGCTTCTCGAGCTTCAGGATGAGACGATACTCTTTCGACTTTTCCTTGAAGATGCTGACATAAATGCGGTCGGTGTAAATCGCGTATTTGAACTGTCCCATGTCCACGCAGACTTTCAACGCGTCGGTGAAGTGCTGTCGGTAGTTCTCTTCAGCGAAGGCTGATTGTAAGAAGTCTTCATCACGCTGATTGATATACTTGGTGCCACCACCCGTGCGGCTATTGATCGTATCAATCACAATGTCCAAAATTGTCTGGCGCAAAAGACGCGCTCGTTCACTTTCGGAGATAAGCATTGCCAAATTGAGAAACGCCCGGAAGTCAAAAACCGCAAGCTGCGGGGTTGAAGCGAGGTTCCCGAAATCTGTTTCGGGAACCCCCGCCGTCCGAATTGCTAACTTCAACTCCTGCAATCGCTTGCCTTTGACAACCTCATAGCCGTTTTTTGCCAATTCGTCCGCGAAACGCTCGAGATAATTTTCGATCGTTCGCGGTGTCACGTCAAAGAACGATGCCACTTGCTCTTTGAGGACTACGGTCTTTGCTTCGAATAAAATGCCACGAACGCCTGCGGCCCTCTCTATTTCTGCCAGGGCAAATGGATTATTGAGAATGTTTTGCCGATCGACAACGGAGTTCGTGAGATCTTTGCTCATATGGCTCCATGACAGCTTTTGTACATGTGATGCGAAAATCTCGAAGTCACATGCGAACGCCCGGACTCGAACCGGGATAGGTTGCCCCGCCAGCTCCTAAGGCTGGTGCGTCTACCAATTTCGCCACGTCCGCATACCGCCCAGCAATGTTAGTCCAATCGCGCTGTGCTGCAACGCACGCGCGGCCGCATCTCTCGATGCGGCCGCGCTTTCGCCCATGACGCAGTTCCTTATTCGCCGATCCGAATGTTGACCACGCGCGTGCCGAGTCGCGGGTCGAGCGACTTGACCAACAGGCTGACGAACTCGCCGTTTTTCAGACCGGCGATGACGCCCTGCAAGTCCGCGACGCCTTTCACCGCATGTTTGGGCGCTGGGAACAGCACCTCCAACACGATGTCCGAACCGGGGGCCAGCTTGTCGCGCGCCGGGCCGTTCTGCGACACGTCGGTGACACGCACGCCCTTGTCGGACGGCAAATTAAACTGCTTCACCAACTCTGGCGTCACGGCTTCCACCGTAATGCCCAGCTTACTCGACGTTGCCGCCGCCGGATTGCTCGGCGCCGCCACTACGGATACGGTACGCGGCACCGAATCGGCCTCGATGAGCGTGACCTTGAACGACTTTTTGCTACCAAAGCGCAGTACATCGACCGGTACTGTGTCACCGACCTTGTGCGTGCGCACGATGCGCTGCAATGAGCTCACGCGCGGCACTGGCTTGCCGTCGATGGCAACAATCACGTCACCGACTTCAATACCCGCATTCTTCGCCGGGCCGCCGTTGGCGGGATTAAATCCCCCAACCTTCACGCCGGCAACTTTGGTCAGGCCGTTGATGCCCGCATCTTCAGGGTCAAGCGCGGTGACGGCAACGCCCATGATCGGCAAACGCACACGACCGTCTTTAATGAGCATGTCCGCGACCGACTTGACGAGCGTGATCGGAATCGCAAAACCATAACCCGAGTAATAGCCCGTCTGGCTGGCGATCGCGGCGTTGAGTCCAATCACTTCACCACGAAGATTGATGAGCGGTCCCCCAGAGTTACCCGGGTTGATCGCAGCATCGGTTTGAATGAAGTCGGAGATGTTGAAGCTGCCGGCGACTGGGCTAACCTCGCTGCCCCGACCTTTCGCTGAAATGATGCCAGCGGTAACCGTAAAATCGAGACCGAGCGGATTGCCGACCGCCAACACCCAATCGCCAATGCGCAGCGTTTCGTCGTTGCCGATTGGCAGCGTGGGCAGGCCCTTGGCGTCAATTTTCACTACCGCGACGTCAGTGGTAGAATCGGCTCCTACGACTTTCGCGCGAAATGTGCGACCGTCGCTGAGCGTGACCATCACTTGGTCGGCGTCAGCCACCACGTGATTGTTGGTGATAATGAAACCGTCGCTGCTCATAATGAAGCCAGAGCCTTCACCGCGCTGCTGCTGCGGCTGACGCTGCTGTCCAAACTGCTCAAGAAAATCTTCCATGCCCTGCGGCGCACGACCACGCTGACGATTGGCAACCGGTCGCGCATTCCGGATGGTGTTTACTGCGACCACCGTTGGTGTGACGCGTTCGGCGATGTCAGCAAACGACCCCATACCCTCCGATGCACTCGGTCCGCGCGCGGCCACTGGGCGCGAAGCCGAGGTGTTTTGAGCCCAACTAAAGCGCGTTAAGTCCATACTGGACGCGAAAAAAACGCCAACAACGAAGCCTAAGACGGCCGCTGTTGCGAAACGAAACCGAGAAAATCGTGAGGCCATGGTAGAGAGTACCGTTCGAGGTCAAATACGCGTGCAGAAACGACGGAGGCCGACCCAACGCAATCGGGTCGGCCTCCCGACTGCTACTTCTTGTCGTCGACGATTTCGTAGTCAGCTTCGACTACGTCGTCGGCCTTGGCTTCCGCCGGAGCACCGGATGGCGCCCCACCTTCTGTACCCGCGCTACCCGCGCCAGGTGCCGTGTCGGTTGCGGACTGTTGATAGAATGCCTGCCCAGCTTCGCTGTACGCTTTGCTGAGCTCTTCTTGCGCGGCGCGGATTTCGTTCAGGTCGTCTCCGCGCAAGGCTTTGCGCGACCGTTCGACGGAGGCGTCAATCCGTTCCTTCAACGGCGCCGCCACCTTCTCGCCCCACTCCTTCACGTTCTTTTCCACT
>JANYFO010000312.1 GCA_025362635.1 Gemmatimonadaceae bacterium
CAAGTTGACGATGGTGGTTTTGCCGGCGCCGGTGTGGCCAACCAGCGCGACGGTTTCACCAGGTCGCGCGATAAAATTGACGTCGCGCAGCACCCAGCGCACTTCGGGATCGGGCGCCACCACGGCCTGCTCGCGCCCTGCGCTCGTGAGTGCGTCACGCATGGACACGTCATCGCTCACACCACCCTGCGCCGCGTACGCGAACCAGACGTGCTCAAACTGAACGGTCACGCCACGGTCTCTGAGCGCCGCCACGCGAGCGTGCGCGTCGGTTGTGAGCGTCAATCCGGGCGCTTCTGGCGTGTCAAGCAAACCAAAGATCCGCTCCGATGAGGCCATGGCCGCCTGCAAAATATTGTACTTCTCCGACAAGTCTTGTAGCGGCTGAAAAAACCGCCGTACCAATTGGAGAAAGGCCGCGACGGTGCCCACCGTGAGCGCCTGCTGTGACACGCGAAATCCACCCGCCACCACAAGACTTGCGAGCGCAAGCGTCGTCAAAAATTCGATCACCGGGAAGTAGAACGCATACACCGTGATCGACGTCAGCTGGGCGTCAAGATGCGCCGTGTTCAACCCATCAAATCGTTTAATTTCGGCGCGTTCTCGACCAAACAGTTGCACGATACGCACGCCAGACAACCGCTCGTTTAAAAAGGCGTTCACCTTCGCAATACGCACGCGAATGTCCCGATACACGGTACGCACCCGACGTTGAAACACTCGTGACGCGAGAAACACCAACGGTATGACGACAAATGATGCGAGCGCCAAACGCCAGTCAATCGTCACCATCACAAGACTGATGGCGGCCAACGTGAACAGATCGCCAAGGCCGGCCACCACGCCCGACGTGAAGAGTTCGTTCAGCGCCTCAACATCGCTGGTTACGCGCGTCATCAGGCGACCAACCGGTGTCCGATCGAAGTACGCAATCGGCAACCGTTGCAGTCGCGCAAACAATTGGGCGCGCAAGTCCCGCATCACCCGCTGCCCGAGCAGGCTTGTACAAAGCGTCTCACCGTACGCCGCGCCGAACTGAACGATTAGCAACGTCGCATACAGCAGCGCCACTCGGACCACCAAACCAGCATCGTGTGCGGGAAAGGCGCGATCAATTACCCAGCGCGTCAGCAACGGACCGACCAACTGCATTCCGGCTTCGACGACAATAAGCGCCAGCGCCGCAACCACCAACGCACGATACGGACGCACGTATTGCAGCAGACGCCGAACCAAGCGCGCATCGTAAGCCTTGCCTACGGCATCATCATCAGCGACGGGAGCAGCCATTCTTTTCGGAATCTAAACAGCCCCCTCGATAGTTTCACTGTATGAAGGATCAGATCCGCATTCGCGGCGCCCGCCAGCACAATTTGAAGGGCTTCGACGTAGATATCCCCCGCCGCGCCATCACGGTGGTGACCGGTGTGTCGGGCTCGGGAAAGTCCTCGCTCGCATTCGACACGCTGTACGCTGAAGGCCAACGGCGGTACGTCGAATCGTTGTCTTCCTACGCGAGACAGTTTCTCGAGCGGATGGAAAAGCCGCTCGTGGATTCGATTGAGGGAATTTCACCTGCAGTCGCCATTGAACAGAAAAACCCGACACGCACGTCCCGATCAACCGTCGGCACCGCGACGGAAATCTATGACTACTTGCGACTGCTTTGGGCGCGCATCGGGCATACGTTTTGTCGCGTGTGCGGCCGCGAGTTGCGGCCAGACACGGTGCAGTCGGTTAGCGACGCGGTTATGGCGCTGCCGGTGGGAACGCGGTTCAGCGTGGCCTGCCCACTGATACGATCGAGCTTGGTGAAACATGCCGTCATTGACGAGAATTTACGCACGCGCGGTTTCGTGCGCGTGGCCATCGCGGAACGACTGCTCCATCTCGACGACCTCGTCGGCGAGGGTGTCGACCTTGCGATGGCGCCAGATGTATTCATCGTCATTGACCGGTTGCGCGTAGCCGACGACGCGCGTGGACGTGTCGCCGATGCAGTACAAACCGCCTTCGTCGAAGGCGATGGCGACGTCGCACTTCTTTTCCCCGAGCCTGTACTACCGCCCGAACATTTACGCACGCCGCAGGCGCCAGGGTTGGTGACGCGACTGTCGTTCACGGAGCGTTTTGAGTGCCCGAACGATGGTACGCGGGCACCAATCCCCTCGCCACAATTGTTCTCATTTAACAATCCACGTGGCGCCTGCCCGACCTGCAACGGTTTTGGCGCGACGCTCGCCTATGATGACGCCCTGATTGTCCCGAATGAGGAACGGTCGGTACGTGACGGCGCGATCGACCCATGGACCGCACCACGATACGAAAAGGAACGCCGCACCGTTGTTGAGTTTGCACGGTTAATTGGCGTATCTCCGGATGCGCCGTGGAAGTCGTTGCCGAAAGCCGCAAAAGAACAACTGTTACGTGCAAAGACTCGCGCGTATACCGGCATATACCCATTTCTTGAAGCACTCGAAGAGAAGAAATACAAACAGTATATCCGTATTTTTCTGCGCAAATATCAGAGCGCGCGTAGGTGTGTCGAGTGTGGTGGTACGAAGTTGCAGCCGGATGCGCTCGCGGTACGCATCGCTTCGCGTACCATTGCCGAAATCACGCAACTACCCATTCGAGATTTACGCACTTGGATCGATACGCTTTCGCTCGTGCCGAGCGAAACAATCATCGCCGAGGCGGTGCTTCGAGAAGCGCGGTCACGCGTGCGATTTTTGGCGGATGTTGGACTGACGTATCTCACGCTCGATCGGGCTACGCGCAGCTTGTCTGGTGGCGAAGCACAACGTATCACCCTTTCCAACGCCCTCGGTGCAGCATTAGTGGATGCGACCTACGTCTTGGATGAGCCGAGTATTGGGCTGCACGCGCGCGATCTCGACAAATTGTTGTCGCTGCTGGTGCGATTGCGCGATGTGGGGAACACGGTCGTGATGGTTGAGCATGACCTAGAGGCGATGCGCATTGCCGACTACATGATTGAACTGGGGCCAGCGGCCGGAGAACAAGGAGGACAGTTGATGTTTGCGGGGCCAATGCGCGACGTTGCGCAGAGTCCGCTCACGGGCAAATATCTGACAGGCGAGCGGACCATCCCGCTGCCAAACGAGCGCCGCAAAGTGGGGCCGCGCTGGATCGAGCTGCGGGGCGCACGCGCCAACAACGTGTTTGATGTGGACGTGCGCTTCCCGATTGGCGCGCTGACTGTCGTGACCGGCGTGTCGGGATCGGGGAAAAGCACACTCGTCCACGACATACTCTTCCACGCGATCGAATCACGATTGCATGGCGAACACTCGGCGAAGGAGCATTTAGGTGAGACCGTGGGCACCTATACGTCGCTCACCGGCGTCGAGTACTTGGATGATGTTGTATTAGTCGATCAAAGTGCGATTGGTCGATCGCCCCGATCAAACCCGGTGACGTATGTAAAGGCGTACGACGAAATCCGCCGACTGTTCTCACAGGTGCCGCTGGCGAAGACCAAAGGGTTTGGTCCTGGCCACTTCTCGTTCAATGTGGCGGGCGGTCGCTGCGAAACATGCGAGGGCGCCGGTGCTATTGAGGTGGAGATGGTGTTTATGGCTGATGTCTTTGTGCCCTGCGATACGTGCGGAGGCAAGCGTTTTAAGCCCGAGGTTCTTGAAGTCCGTATCAAGGGGCGCAACATCGCCGATGTGCTCGCGCTCACAATTGATGAGGCCATCAAATTTTTCCCGCGCGAAGATAAGCTTGCGCAAGCGTTGTGGCATGTGCAGCAGGTTGGGCTCGGTTATCTGCGACTCGGTCAGCCCGCCACCACGTTATCTGGCGGCGAGGCACAACGATTGAAAATTGCGCGTGAATTGGCCCTCACGGCAAAAGGATCGGCGCACAAGTTGTATGTGCTGGACGAGCCGACAACCGGTTTGCACTTGGAAGACATTCGACGATTGGCGACCGTTTTTGAGCGGTTGCTCGATCAAGGACACACGCTGGTGCTCATCGAACACAATTTAGACGTGATCAAGTTGGCCGACTGGATTATTGATATGGGTCCCGACGGAGGCGACGGCGGCGGGCGCGTGGTGGCCATGGGTCGGCCCGAAGAAATCGTCGGCGTGACGGAGTCGCACACCGGGCATTGGCTGAAGACGGTGCTTTAGTGCTTTGTTGGGTTGACTCCAGTGTCGGAGATGACGATACTTTGGCGTTGGTGTTCAGTATTCCCGAGTAGCTCAGGTGGTAGAGCAGGTGACTGTTAATCACCCTGTCGGGGGTTCGAGTCCCTCCTCGGGAGCTGTGATGCATTCGTTGGCTGAGAACCTGCAAACCCCTGTCGCCGCGTTGGCGCACAGGGGTTTGTTGTTTCTCCTCCGCTATGAAATGGATTGGCAACGCACTGTGTGCACTCTTGACCCGTTGAGCACGAGTCGTACTCTTCCACTGTCGCGCACCGCGCGCCCTTTACTCCGCACCGCGCCTTTCGCTCGCTCATGACTACCTCTCGAAACGAAGGCATTCTCGCCGCAATTCTCGCGGAGACACCGCACAACGAGCATGATTCGGTGTGCGCTGCATGGGAGGCAGTATCTCCGCAGCGCCAACTTTTCTTGTCTGGATTCGAACCGGCGTTTGTCGCCAAATGGTTGCGCGGATTGTTAAACGGCTGGGACGACAGCGCGTCAATGAATGTGTTGCCAGAGGGGGGATACGCGAGACAGGTCACCTTTGTTACCGATCATGCGACCGAAGTCAATTTGTGGTGTCTCGTCGTGTCGCGATCCGCAACAACCGGTGAACTCATTCACTGCCACGATGGTGTGAAGGCACCCGCAGGCACAGTGGTGGCATTTGACATCACTCACGACGGCTTTGCCCGTGCCAGCGACACGCTGTTGCCAAACGCTCCATCCACCGACATCTGAGTCGCACTTTTTTTCGTTCGAACATCCTCTCGCGCTATTCCGTACGCTGAAACATTGTACCGCGGCACAGCTCCGTTCACCGACCTTTGAGGAAATCCGTGACGACACCAGAAGAACTGCTCGACCAAACACAGGCCGAGTTGGAAGGGATGGACTTTGACGCTGAAGCGTACGGAGGGCTCGATCGTCGACAATTCATGTTTTTGTCACTCGCGGCGGCGGCGGCGAGCACTTTTGGTTCAGCTGCCGCTCGCGCACAGGCTGGCGGCGTAGCCGTCGGCGCAGCGGCTGGCATTCCGCAACCACAAGCTGTCACCCCATTCCCACTCGGGAATGGTGAAGCACCCGCCCTCCAATTTCAACCGTACCCGGGTGGCACCGGCGCACTGATAGAAAAGCTCGCGAGGGAACGTGGGCGTGCTGCGTTTGATCGCTCAATATTTACGGTTGAAAAATTTACCGGCGCGGTGCCAACCAATCCGGATGACATCGCGTTTTTGCCAGCGCACCGCTTGTCGGCGCTTATCAAAGAACGGAAGATCACGTCGGTGGCGCTGACGGATATTTATCTTACGCGGCTTAAACGATTGAACCCGACGCTATTGTGCGCGGTGACAATCATGGAAGACTCAGCGCGCGCGGAAGCCGCGAAAGCGGACGCTGAAATTAAGGCGGGAAAGTATCGTGGTCCGTTGCACGGATTACCGTACGGCGTCAAAGATTTGTTCAATACAAAGGGCGTACCGACGACGTGGGGCGCTGCGGATTTTGAAAAGCGAATTATTGACGAAGATGCCGAAGTCGTTGTGCGTTTGCGCGAAGCCGGCGCGGTGTTGATCGCCAAACTTGCGACGGGCTTATTTGCGCAGGGCGATCAATGGTTTCGCGGACGCACCAACAATCCTTGGAATTTGTCGCAGGGCGCAAGTGGGTCGTCTGCTGGTCCTGCGTCGGCAACAGCGGCCGGATGCGTTGCATTTGGCATTGGGACAGAAACGCAGGGTTCCATCGTGTCGCCTGCGACGCGCTGCGGCCTAAGCGCGTTGCGACCAACGTTTGGTCGCGTGAGTCGCCAGGGCGGCATGGTGCTCGCGTGGTCGCAGGATCGCGTTGGACCGCTGTGTCGCACGGTGGAAGACTGCGCGATGGTGTTTAACGTCATTCATGGTGTCGACGAGAAAGATCCGTCCACTATTACAACGCCCTTTCAATTCGACCGTTCGGTCAAGCTCGCGTCGTTGCGCATTGGTGTTGATCCTGCGGCGCCAAAAGAATTTATCGACAAGCTGAAAGAATTGGGCCTGAATCCCAAAGCAATTGGCGCGCGGCCGAGTCAGGCGGCGTTGGGCATTGGGGGCGGTGGACTGAACATCGAATACGCTGCGGCGTTCGATTCGTACGTGCAGCGTAAAGCGAAGGAGATCGGTTTGGATTTAAACGCGCTCCCGGAGCCGACGCCCGGTGGTGGCGGAGGTGGAGGTCGCGGAGGAGCACCAACTGGTGGACCACCAAATCCGTTAGCTGGATCGGACTGGAATCCGCGCTTCGTCACTGGTCGGACCGTTCGCGCATTTGATTTCTTGCAGAATCAGCGTCGGCGTTATGTGCTCGTGAGTCAGTGGGGCGAGTTTATGAAAGATCTCGACATGTTTATTGCATCGCCGCAGGCGGACGTTGGGCCAAACGCGCAGACGGGTCATCCGTGCGTGGTGGTGCCATACAAGTTTGATGTGCCACAGCAACAAGGTGGTGGTGGACGCGGAGCAGGCGCAGCACCTACGCCTGCCGCGCCCGAGCTCAACGCACAGCCGATTTGTGCGACGATCGTTGGCGCGTTGTATAACGACGACAAGATATTGGCGGTGGCGCACCTGTTTCAAAAGAACACCGACTTCCATCAAAAGCGCCCGACGGTCTAACGCGCCATGTAACACGCCGGTTTTCCGTCAACTCGCGAGCCTGATGCGCATCGGTCGTTCCGCGCGTCAGGCTCGTCTCGTGTTTGGCGCGATGTGACGACGATTCGGCACTGTTGTCATGTCACCGTAATACCCGCCGCGCATATTGGGCCTACATGCCACGTCCTACTTCTCAGCGGACCGCACTTTTCGCGGTCGCCTCGCTGCTGCTTACACCCACGGTGTCCCCGCAGGCGCAACAGGCGATATCCCGTGCCGCCGCTGTTGCCACTGCCCTCGACAATAGTCCTCGGCTTCGCCTCGCGCGTGCCGACTCTAGCGCGGCACGCGCAAGCGTTGCCCTGGCGCGCCAGTTCGAAAATCCGACTGCCGGCGCATCGTTTACCAGGTCCGCGCCGCAAGTGCACTACACGCTCGACATCCCGCTCGACTTGCCGTGGCTTCGACACCCGCGCATTGGTGCAGCACTGGCAGGACTGAACGCGGCGTCAACGCGCTTCGCGTTTGCGCGCGCGTCATTGGCGTTTGATGTTGACACCGCCTACACACGCGCACTCGTGTTTGACGGTCGTGCGCACCTGTCGCAGCGTTCCGCTCGAGCTGCGGACAGCCTGCTCATCCTCGCGCAATTTCGTCGAGAGGCCGGCGACGCCAGTCAACTCGATGTCGAACTTGCCACGTTGTTCGCGGGGCAATCAGCGAACACGTCGGCCGCGGATTCGCTCGATGCGGTGAGTGGTCTGCTGGCGGTGCAAGCCGCGATGGGCATTGATGCGGTGTCACTAACAATCGTGCTAACAGATTCGTTAGCGCTTGAGGCATCCGTGATAGACGCAAGCGCGAATGCCACGACCAGCGATGCCCTGCTCATCAACGCAGCCGAAGCGGACGTGCGCTCTGCCGACCTGTCAGTCTTGTTTGAGCGTCGACGATTCCTCGCAACACCGGCATTATCGCTAGGCGTGGAATCAGGAAATCCCGGTGGTCCCGGAGGAGCGCTCCCGTTAATCGGCATTTCGCTGCCACTGCCGCTTTTTAATCGAAACGGTGCCGCAACAGATGCGGCGAGAGTTGCCGCCGAGCGCGCGCGCGCACAACTCGCGCAAACTCGACTGGAGGTGGCTGCAGCGCTGGCCGAAGCACGGCGCGATGCCAGTAACGCACGTACCCGGGCAGAACGATCCGCGAGACTTGTCGCTGGCGCGGATCGTGTCGCGACGTTGTCATTGCTCGCCTACCGCGAAGGCGCGTCAACATTGCCAAATGTGCTTGAGTCGCAGCGGTCAGCGCGTGAAACGCTCGCTCAATACCTCGCCGATGTCGCCGCAGCGCGCAACGCGGCAGCGCTAATTCGCCTGCTTTCTCTCACCGTCACACCGCAACCATGACGTTTCAATTCCACCGATTGGCATGTCGCCCTGCGCGCGACAAAACCGTGCGCTTCGGAATCGTAACTGCGCTGCTCTTGTGCGCGTGTGGCGGCAACGACAAGTCGGCTGCGGGCGGTGATCCTGACGATGCACCAAAAACCGCGACCACCACGACAACGGATAGCACGGGAAAGTCGACCGGCAAATCCGTCTCGAAAGGTGAGGTCGTCGCCAGTCTCGACACTGTCAAAGCCAGTGCGTTTGTTGAGACACTTTCAAACATCGGTATCGTCACGTCGCGTGTTGGGCACGTCGCGCTGCTGTCGGCACCTGCACCCACGCGCGTGGTTCGCGTGCTCGTTGCCGTCGGCGATCGTGTGCGAGCAGGCGCCACCTTGATCGAACTCGAATTACCGGCCTTTGATGCGGCGCTCACCAGCGCAGAAGCTGCGCTCACCACGGCTGAGCGCACGGCAGCGCGCGCGCAACGTCTCGTCGATGTTGGCGTCGCCCCGCGCAAAGAATTGGACGTCGCGCAGGCCGACCTTGCGGCTGCACGGGCGAACGCCCTGAACGCACGTCGTGTGCGAGAACTCGCGCATGTTCGTGCGCCCATAAGTGGCGCGGTAACGCGCGTAAACGCGGTGCTCGGCGCGAATGTCGACGCGGGCCAACCGCTCGTGGAAATTGCCGATCCCAGCACGCTTGACGTAGTGCTCTTTCTGTCACCGGCCGATGTTTCGCGAGCACACATTGGCAATTCGGTGTCCTTCCACGACGGGGCAACTACAGACGCACCACGCGTGGCGCGCGGCCGTGTGACCGATATTGCCGCGGCTGTGGACAGCGCCAATCGTGGGGTGGCTGTGCGCGTCGCCGTGTCGGCACCATCACGCACGCTGCGCCTTGGCGAGTCCCTGTTTGGTACCATCCTCGTCCAAACGCACGCGGGCGCGCTAACCGTGCCCGATGCTGCACTCGTTCCATCGGGTGAGGGCTTTCGCGTGTTTGTCGTGGATACGGCAAGTATCGCTCACGCACGTGACGTGAAAGTGGGCGGGCGCGCAGACCGTCGCGTCTGGATCACTGAAGGACTCCTCGTGGGTGATGTGGTTGTTGCGCAAGGTGCCTATGGCATCGACGACGGCGCGCGCGTACTGCGAGCGAAGCCGTGAGCGAGGGTCCGCCAACACCCACGTCGAACGCGCGACGAAGCCTTTTTGACATTTTGTCCGCGCAAAAGCGATTCGTGTACTTAACGGTGGCGCTGCTGAGTGCGGCGGGCGTATGGTCGGCGTTAAAATTGCCGTCGGCGATTTATCCGGAGTTGGCATTTCCGCGCATCACAATTGTCGCGCAAGGCACGTCGTTAGGGGCGCGACAAGTGGTCTTCGCCATCTCTCGGCCCATCGAAGAAGCCGTTAGCATCGTCCCAGGCGTAGAGCGCGTGCAATCGCATTCCATCCGCGGTGCCAGCGAGGTCAATATCACGTTCAGTCAACACACCGACATGCAGTACGCGCTGCAGCTGGTGCGGACGCGCGTGGAACAAATTCGCGGTGAGTTGCCCGCAGGGGTGACATTAGAAATCGAACGACTCACACCGTCGCTCTTCCCAATTCTGTCGTACAATTTGGAAGGCGGCGACGCCGCGACGCTCTACGATATCGCGCGCTACCAAATCAAGCCCGTGATGTCACGCGTACCAGGCGTGGGTCGCGTGGACGTGCAGGGCACGGATGTTCGCGAGATTGAGGTGATTGCCGATCCTACGCGGCTCGCCGCAGCCGGCCTGACGTACGACGATCTCGCCGCAGCGATTCGCGAGAACATCACGGTTGATGCCGTTGGACGCGTCGCACAAGACTACAAGCAATATCTCGTGGTGTCGGCGCAAGAAGCACACTCGATTGACGACGTTGCCAATGTTATCGTCGCGCCGAACACCCGAGTACGCGACCTTGCCACAGTGCTTCCCGGCACAGAAGATCACGTGCGCGTGATTTCTGGCGATGGAAAACCCGCCGCGCTGCTCAACATCACGCGACAAGTTGGTGGAAACACCGTTGCGGTCGCGGACAGTGTCGAACGATTGGTCGCCGCAATTGCGCCAACTCTGCCACCGGGCGTGCACCTCAAGGCCGTGTATGATCAAGCGGCACTCGTGCGCGACGCCGTGACATCCGTGCGTGACGCAATGCTCATCGGGGCAGCATTAGCAGTCATCTTACTGTTGCTGTTCCTCCGTCACTTACGCATTACCGCCATCAGCGCCACTGCCATCCCGCTGACGCTCGCGATCACCGTATTACTCATGCGGTTGTTTGATCAGACATTTAACTTGATGACGCTCGGCGCGATGGCAATTGCTATCGGGTTAGTGATCGATGATGCCGTGGTCATTACGGAAAACATTGTACGACATTTGCGATTTACACCGAATCGCACGACGGCCATCCGTGAAGCTGTCCAGGAGTTGATCGGCCCGGTCACGTCGTCCACGATCACAACAGTCGTTGTGTTCTTACCACTCGGACTGCTCCAGGGCGTACCAGGCCAGTTCTTTGCGGCGCTTTCACTCACGCTGACCATCAGCGTGCTCGTCTCACTCGTACTCGCGCTCACAATTATCCCCTTGTTGAGCGATCAGTTTCTCCGCACATCCGACACCGATCACGACAAGACCGTGGCGCCGCACGGAGTGCTCGCGCGCATTGGTGGTGCGCTGGACACGCTCTCTGATCGTTATGCGCGCGCGCTGACATCGGTCTTGCATCATTCGCGCATTATGATAGTGACCGCGCTGCTGCTCGTTGCTGCGGGCGTGCTTATGTACGGTGTTGTTGGCACGGGCTTTCTGCCAGAAATGGACGAAGGATCGTTTATCGTCGATGTCGTAACGCCTGGTGGCACCGCGCTCGCAGAGACCGATCGGCAGCTGCATATCATCGAGCGCATTCTCGCTGAAACACCTGAAGTGACGGGTACATCGCGACGCACCGGAGCGGAGCTTGGGCTTTTTGCGACGGAACAGAACAAGAGTGATGTCGTGGCACGACTACAGCCAACGTCAAGGCGGACGCGTCGGATCACGGAGGTCATGAGTGAAGTCCGCGGAAAGGTTGAAAAAGCGGTGCCCCGCGCTCGCGTCGAGTTCATTCAAATTCTTTCGGACGTGCTCGACGATTTGTCCGGAGCGGCACGTCCGATGGAAATCAAATTGTTTGGTTCCGACCTTAAGGCACTTGAAGCGTACGCAAGAACGCTCGGCGAGAAGGTCAGTAAAGTGAACGGACTTGAAGACTTTTATAATGGCATCGCCGAACCAGGTGCCGAGATGGCGATGGCCATTCACAGCAGCGAAGCAAGCCGGCTTGGCCTGACAGCAACAGACGTCAGCAAACTGGTGAGCGGAGCGCTGCTTGGCGTAGCCGCCGGAGACATTCGCCTCGATGATCGATCCGTGGCGGTGCGCGTTCGCGCACCCGATTCGGTGCGGTTCAACCCATCCCGATTGGGCGCGCTTCCTGTGTACTCAATCAAGACGGGACGCAGTAGCGCACTGTCATCGCTCGCGTCATTTACGACAGCGGATGTCCGCAGCCTGTACCTGCGTGAGAATCAACAGCAGCTTATTTCAGTTACCGCTGGCGTTGAAGGCCGTGCGCTAAGCGAAGTCATTCACGATGTGAAAGCCATCCTTGCCGTGAACCCGCCCCCTGCTGGCATCCGTGTTGAGTTGGGTGGCCGATACGCCAGTCAGCAGGAAGCCTTCGGCGCACTTTTACTTGTGCTCGGCCTCGCTGCCGTGAGTGTGATGGCCGTCATGGTTATCCAATTCCGATCGTTTGTCGAGCCGTGCGTGGTGCTTCTTGCCGCGCCATTATCGTTTGTAGGCGCAATGGTGTTGCTGTTTGTCACGAAGACGTCATTGAACGTGTCTAGCTTTATGGGACTGATCCTGCTGATCGGTTTAATTGTGAAAAACGGGATCATCTTGCTCGATTTCACAAGACATCGCATGCAGACAGATGGCGTTGATCTGGAGACGGGCATTCGCGAGGCCGCGCGCGTGCGCTTGCGTCCGATTCTTATGACAACACTCTGCACGCTGTTCGGATTGCTGCCGTTGGCACTTGGCTTCGGTGCCGGCAGTGAGTTGCAGAAGCCATTGGCGTTGGCCGTCATTGGCGGCTTGGCGTTGTCGACACCGATCACCCTGTTCGTTGTTCCCGTCCTACTTGTTGCCGTGCGTGGACGCGCGTATCGCCTGCCCACCGTCGGATAATTTTCCTTCGCTCGGAGATTAAACATCATGCATCGCACAATCCTGATCACAGCAATGCTCGCCGCACTCGTGTCGGTACCGATCAGCGCGCAAACCACAACGGTCAAAGAAGAAAAGGCGGGCTTGCTCAAGCAAGCGAAAATTACGCCCGAAGTGGCAACCGCAACTGCCCTGTCCAAGGTTCCGAACGGCAAAGTGCAGTCGGCGGAGATCGAGATGGAGAAGAAGAAGTTGATCTACTCATTTGACATCAAGGTTGCAGGCAAGCCGGGCATCGAAGAAGTCGCGGTTGATGCCATGACGGGCGCTGTGATCGCCGTAGAGCATGAGACGCCAGCCGACGAGGCGAAGGAAGCCAAAGCCGACAAGGCCGCTGCGAAAGCGAAGGCGAAGGCCGCCACCGTTGTGAAGAAGCCGTAACACCCAAAAGTTCTTAATCGACAGCCCATGCACGTTTTGGTAGTTGAGGATGACGCGGAAGTGCGCGAATTTTTGGTGCGCGTTATTCGAGAAGCGGCATGGGCTGCCGACGCAGCGGTCAATGGTATGAATGCTCTCCGCGATCTGTCGGCGGGTACATATGACCTCGTCGTATTGGACCTCGGCCTTCCAGATATTGACGGGTTTGAGGTGTGTCGAGTGCTTCGCGCGCGCGGTGATCGCACGCCCATCCTGATGCTGACGGCGCGTAATGCCGTCAATGATCGCGTACGCGGGCTCGATGCAGGCGCCGACGATTATTTGGCAAAACCATTCGCCGTTAGCGAGCTACTGGCGCGTCTGCGCGCGCTTTCGCGGCGCCCAGCGGTTGCACTTGAGCCATTGCTACGTGTCGCTGACCTCACGCTCGATCCGGCAACGCACGACATCGAGCGCGCAGGTGTGAAAATTGTGCTTACGGCGCGTGAATTTTCATTGCTCGAGTATTTGATGCGCAATCCACGACGCGTTCTTACGCGCGCGCACATCCTCGCGCACGTGTGGGATGACAATTTTGATCCCGTCGCAAACGCTGTCGACGTGCTTGTAGGTCGTGTGCGTCGAAAGATCGATCGTCAAGGTCTCGACCCACTCATGCACACCG
>JANYFO010000351.1 GCA_025362635.1 Gemmatimonadaceae bacterium
GTGCTGCGCGGGTCGCCACCGTTCAACAACGCGAGCATCAAGATCAATGCTCCAGCATTTGGCGACGCCGTTATCGAGATATAAATCACGTTTCGTGATGCGGTCAGTGCGCACCGAACTCGGTGACAGGACTTCGGCCGCGAGGAGAAGATAGGTGCCCGCTGGTCAGTCGATCGACTGTCCGCTCTACGTATCATGCACAGGCACGACATCGACATCCGGTTGAACAAGATTGTCACCCGTGATAGGGACGTCAGACAAACTGGCGTCATGCCGCAGAGCGCATCGCAACTGTCATTGGCATTACTGGCGAACGCGGAAGTTGGTGAGCCTTAGTGCTTGCCGAACAATGCAGCGAGCACAATCACCAGCGGTTGCGATACACCAACTGGCCACCACGTGATTTGTTCGCGTTCCATGCGCGGAAATTGCGCATCCGGTGTCCACACTTCTACGGTGTGGTCATCGGCATCGATAATCCAATACGTGTCCACGCGCTGATCGCGGTATACAAGGCGTTTGCCAAACCGATCATGTCGTGCCGTGGATGGACTCAGCACTTCGGCGATCAACGGCACGTGGCGGACATCCGCCCATCGGTCAATACCGCTATCCTCAAGCGAGAGCACAGACACATCGGGCTGCGTGATGACATCGCGTCTCCCCCAGCTCAAGTCCGCGCGCACGTTAAACACCTGGCCAATCGTTTCGCGCTGACAGTACGCGTGTAACAGATGCGTCAGTCGCATGACGACTTGCTGATGCCAGAAGCGGGGCGTCAGGCTCACGACCAACTCGCCGTAAATGAGCTCGTACTTGTTCCCGTCTTCCGGGAACGCGAGTACTTCGTCGACCGTGTAATACGGCTGCGTTGATGCGGGCATGCCCATACAGTCAGCTCGGCGGCGCCTGTTGCGCAAGGGGGGAGGGTAGGGGTCGGGGACACGCTGCAACATGAATTGGAGCAAGAGTCGGAACGTCACCAAATTGCCGCGCTGATGCGCATGCCAACGCATGTTTGGCGAGTGAGGGAGCAATGAGCGTACCGACGAGTGGATGAGCTGCTTGGGCTCGCTCCGCTGCGAGTTGTGAGTAGACGCGGCACGCCTGCACGTCTATTCCGGACTTCCCCTTCCCTCGGAGATCAAAGCGATGTCACGACGAACGATTGGCGTTCTTACTACCGCAGCGACGCTCGTACTAGTGCATGCAGGTAACGCGCAGGCGCAGGCGAATCCGTCTGCGGCCGATAGCAAAAATGCATCCAACAATCCGTGCACGGATCCGTGGATCAGCCTCGCCGTGTCAGTGGTGAAAACATCGAACGCCGGGCCAGGCCGCGCATCTGGCTCTGGTGCGGCGGACGAATGCGCACCGAGACTGTACAACGGTGGTAAGTGGAGCAGTTACGCAGAGCTGGTGCAAGCAGTTCGCGCGCACAAACAGGCGTTGGCTTCAGCAAATTTGATGTGGGCAATGGACGGTGGCGCGCCAGCGATCAAGGTCATTGATATGTCCCGCGACGTTGCAGGCCAACCGGCGAAGATTGTAGCGTCGGGCGGCGGCAACATCGTCGCATCGGGCGGTGGCAATATCGTGGCGTCGGGCGGCGGCAACATCGTGGCGTCCGGCGGCGGCAATTACAAAACGTTGTCGGTCGGAGAAAAGCTTCGGATTCCACTTGCTGGCGGTATGGTGCTCGTCATCCGCAAGTAACAACTACCGCGCAGGAAGCCATCGACTGCTCTCCCCCGTCGCGTCTACAGCTGCTTGAAGTTCGCGCAACACGCTCGGCGCACTGCTACAGCCATAGTCTTGCACGACCTTCTTGTACAACGTGGGCGTGACGAGGGAGAGTTCGACAATTGGTGCATCCGTCGCATACAGCCCGCAGGACGTTTGGCCAGCGAGATACTGCTCCCACATGTCGACAAAATTCGCTTCGGTGAAACGCGCGATCAGCGCGCGTGCGGCAGTCGGGCTAATGTGCGCGCGCGCGAGCCCTCGCGTCCGCACGTGGGCGAAGCCAACAAACACCACGTCGCCGTTGGATGATACCGTCAATGAATATTGCGCACATGTCCCGAAGCACGCGCCGCGGACGAGCGTGACCGCCGAAACAATGTTGGCCGCCGTGTCAGTGGACGTCGCACGCTGGTGTGCGGAACACGCGCATACGCTCACGAGGGCAAGGAAACGGAGCATTCTGCGCATCGGTTTACCGGAGAGGAAAAATCATCCTGCTTGATCGAATGCCATCAGAAAGCTGAAGTTCAACATCAGGTGCGGACGACGGCAGCGAAACAAAACCGCCGCGAGCCAACGAGAGAATCTCGTTCGTGCGCGGATCGCGCACCACAACCATCGGAAATGATTGCGCATCCCAACGTACCTCAACCATCGCGCCGACGCGCACCGCCGTTACAGACTGCAGGCTCGACACACGCAATCCGCTGCTGTTCGCCGCCGGTGCCAGCACACGGCTGCTTTGTTCAATGCTACCACCGCTCGCCGACAGCCGCATACGATCCAAACGATTGGTCGAGAGCAGTCGCGTTGGTATCGCAAATGCAAAGTGTCGCTCGTCACCGTTCGCAAGATCGGCCACAACGGCGCCGTCAAACGCATAGCTAAACATTCGCGCGCCATCGGCATCGAATCCCTCGAGTCGGGTTGTGCCATTGCCGTCGGGGAGACGCGGTCTTGTCACCGATTCGAACGATGGTTCAAGCACGAGTCCGCGCGATGTCACACGCCCCCACACAATCAGTGAATTCTCAGCGGGCGCCGTGCTTTGCGCACCGGCCGCGGCCGCTCGCCAACTCAACACGCCATCGTACGTATAGTCGGAAACCCATTGCAGATCGCGATCGCAGTAGCCCATCAGATCCGAGTACGTTGGCGGTTTTTCTAATCCTGAAAATACGTCAAAACCCCACGCACCCGTTTGACCGTTCGCGTACGGATACTTCGGATCGGGATTGCCAGGATTGCCACACGGCGCGTGTTGGCGATTGAAATTATGTCCCCACTCATGCGCTGCTGTTTGCGAACGAATGTTCTCCCAATCGATACCGATTGCCGCGGGCGAGCCAATGTATCCCAACCCAGTTCCGTTCGTATTGTTGCTTGGCTTAAGCACGCCGTAAAAGAAGCGCGTGGCATCTTCGGCAACCTGCAACGCGTAGATCTCACTTAAGACCGGCGTCCACCCCACCGAGTAATCCACCCCGATAGAGTTTGTCGTGGTGTACACGCTGCGCACATCAATATTGTACGCGCCGATAGGATGACGACTCAACGCTTCAAGCATGTACGTGTTGGCGTTGTTCACCGTGACATCGCCAACTTGATTGTTTGCGCTTTGACGTATCGGCACGAACCGCGCTTTGAATGTAGGTAGTGAGACGACGGTTGGCGTGATGAACACACTGTTGTCCGTCTTGTCAGATTCCGCAATCAGATTATCCGGATCGATGTCGAAGACGATGCGCAACCCCGCCTGCACATTGGCTGCTGCGATCGGCACATTCCACGTTTGCGCGAGCGGACCATCGGCCGACGAGAGCGGGACTGATGCTCGACCTGCCTGCACGTCAGTGGTGCTGAGCAGCGTTGTACCGTTGAAGACGCGAAATCGCACCGCCGGACGCACCGCGTTCGCGACAGACGCGACGAGGAACGCGCGAATTAATCCGGCTTTGCCAGCGACGAGTCGGATACCCCCATTGTTTTGCACTGACTGCACAACATACGCCTTCGGGATCGACAGATTGAGTGCGGTATTGGCCGGCATTACGGCGATGCTCGCCTGCGCAAACTTAGTGGGATCAGCGACACTACGTGCTGTGATGATGGCTGAGCCGGCAACGATTGCGGTCACCAATCCCGATACGTTCACCGACGCGACTGCGCCGTTGCTGGATGCCCACGTCACGCCGGTGTTTGCACTGCCCGAAATGGTCGCGGATAATTGTCGCGTCTGACCAACGGTCACGTTGGTCGTCGTCGGCGTGAGTGTGATACCTACGGTGGCTGCGGCACCGGTGGAGGCTGACAATGAAACGCCATTGTATGCGAGATAGCCGAAAACCACGATGTACCAGTCGCCAGCCGCAGGATTATTCATCGTGCACGTTTCGACGGTCGTCTCGCCATCGGAGGCGCAACTTGTGGCGGTGTTCGTCGTAGACGGATCAGGCGGCGTAACGTACCGCACATAGAGATCGACATCGCCCGTACCTGCCGTTGTGCGCACCGTGAGTTGTCCCGTTCCGTTCGGCACGATGATGCGATACGTACGCGAACTGTTGACGGCGCCACTAAGTCCCGTCAATACGGCACCGCTCACGATGGTGATCGCGGATGACGCGGTGACCGTGATTTGCGCGATCGCACTCTTCGTGGGGTCAGCGGCCGAGGTCACGGTGATGGCGGCACTTCCCGCTGCGACACCGGTCACCACACCGGACACGCCCACCGTCGCAATCGAGGGCGCGCCGCTTGTCCAAACGACGGCAGTGTTCGTGGTGCCCGATACAGACGCAGTCAGTTGTCCCGCCTGCCCAACGCTGACGGAACCGGCAGTAGGTGTGACAGTCACGGCGACCGGCGTACTGACCGTGATGGATGCCGTCGCGAATTTTGCGGGGTTCGCAACGGAGGTCGCGCTGATCGTCGCCATACCAATACCAATGCCGGTAACGATGCCGGTGTTTGTGACGCTGGCGGACGCGGGCGAACTACTCGACCAGGTCACCGCCGCATTTGTTGTCCCCGTCACTGCAGCACTGAGCTGCAACGCGTCGCCGACGCGCAGGAACGGAGGTATTGTTGGCGACAGCGTGACCGCAATTGGTACGCGCACGCTAACCGACGTTGCCGCGCGCGCATTTGCGTCCTGTGTCGAGGTGGCCGTAATGACCGCAGAACCGGCACCGACCGCGGTCACCAGTCCCGCATCCGACACCGACGCCACACGGCTATCGGTGGAGCTGAACAAAACGGCTTGCGAGCCGTTGTGCACAATCGCCACCACTTGCGTAGCGTCGCCGACTTCGAGATC
>JANYFO010000429.1 GCA_025362635.1 Gemmatimonadaceae bacterium
ACCGCCGCACGAATGCGATCGGCAAACGACTCCGCACCGGCATCATCCGTTTCCGGCAACAATACGAGAAACTCCTCACCGCCGTAACGCGCGACGATGTCGCTCACGCGAATGGTGTCCACCAAAAGCTTCGCAACATCACGCAAGACATCATCACCGACTAAATGGCCGTAGGTGTCGTTTACGCGTTTGAAGTGATCTAGGTCAATCATCAGCAGGGCCAGCGTTGAGTCGTACCGCAACGCGCGCTCCATCTCTGCCGTGATGCGCTCAGTCAACGCGCGACGATTGAGGAGTTGTGTGAGCGGATCGGTCTGCGCGAGTTGTTCGAGACGCGCATTGTCCGCCATGGTGCTCTCCACCATTTGCGCGCGCTGGATGACCGCGACTGCGGCAGAAATCACCGCTTGCGCAAACTCGAGATCGGACGCCCCGAACGGTTCTTGGTCGCGTGTACGACGCACAAGAAATACGCCGTACTGTCCGCGTTCGATCGTAAATGGCAACGCAATTACCGAGCGAATAGGTATCTCAATACCTTCGATACCCCACACATGTCGTACGCCTTCGTACAGCGGATGCGTGTCGAGATCTTCAACCAGCACCGGCTGTCCGCTGTCAAGCGCGGCCTTGAGCTCGGGATAGCGATCGAGCTGAATAGTGAGCTGCTGCAATTTAGGATTTTCATACGCGGCCACGACAACTGCCGTTGCCTCGCCAGGTCGCGCAAGCACGATCGAGCAATGCGACACGCCGAGGGCACGCGCAGCGCGACGAACGAGGAGGTGAAAGAGTTCGGACACCGACAAATCGCCCGTTACCTCGTGTAAAATATCGACCAATTTGCGTCGACTGTCGGCGTCTTGCTGCGCACGAACAAGTGCTTCTTCCGTGCGCACCAATGCCAAGCGCGTGGCGCGCAACACAGTGCCCATGCGTAGATGCGCTTGAACTCGCGCGAGGAGTTCCTTCGGACGGTATGGTTTGCGAATAAAGTCGGCCGCACCCAATCCCAACGAGCGTACCGACGCTTCCTCCGGCGGTTGCGCCGACAGCATGAGCACAGGCAAATCGCGCCACCGCTCATCACTCTTAATCCGTTCTAAAAGCTGTAACCCATCAGCGTCCGGCATGAGAATATCGAGCAGCAACAAATCAGGCGTGCGACGCTCGAGTTGCTTAAGGCATGCCGCACCACCGTTGGCTGGCACGACTTCGTATCCGTTCTCTTTGAGCAGCCACGTGACTGATTCAAGAACCGATGGGTCGTCGTCCGCAACGAGGATGCGCGACATAGGCATGAGCAACTAGATCGCCGGCAATGGGTCGGCGATCAACGCGACCAATCCGGGCCACTCGATATTGCCACCACTCAGCACCACAACTGTTGGACCGGATGGCACCACCAATCCTTCCATCAATGCGGCGATCGTAATCGCGCCGCTCGGCTCCGCCACCAACTTCAATCGATCAAGCAAGAAGCGCATCGCGCATCGAATCGCCCCATCTTCAACCTGCACAACCTCGTCGCAAAAGCGTTCGAGATGCGCAAAATTTTGCGTACCAATCCGCACACCTAACAATCCGTCGGGCAGTCCGGACGAATGCTCAAGCGTGACCGGCTGACCGGCCGCGCGCGCTGCTGACAATTTGCGCGCGCCCGCTGGCTCGATGCCAACCACGCGCACGTTGGGATTGCGCAACTTCACGGCCGCAGCAACGCCTGAAGACAAGCCGCCGCCACCAACCGGTACGATCACCGTGCCAACATCAGGGAGATCGTTCATAATTTCCAAGCCGAGTGTGCCCTGGCCCGCGATAATGAGCGGATGGTCATACGGTGGCACTACAATCGCGCCACTCAGCAGCGCGAGTTCATCGGCCTTCGCCAACCGCTCAAGCGTGGTCACGCCGGCCAATATCACCGTTGCGCCATATCGCTCAGCACCAGCCCGTTTGGCTGCCGTTACGGTGGTCGGCATCACTACGGTACACGGGACGCCATACATGCGCGCTGCGTAGGCGACGGCTTGTCCATGATTGCCCGACGATGGCGCAATCACACCGCGCGCGCGATCCGCGGGCAACATTGAACTTAAAAACGTGTACGCACCGCGAAACTTGAACGCACCAGTGCGCTGCAACATTTCCGGTTTCACCCACACACCGCTCGGAAATCGTTCGCTGAGTGCATCGACAAACAGCAGCGGCGTGCGCACCGCGATGCCGTCAAGCCCGCGCGCCGCGCGCTCGAGCTGCTCGAGCGTAACGAGCGGGCTGCTGTCAGCGAGGGTCACCGACACCACGCCACGTGTTTCGCGATCACGCGCTCTCCCCATTGTCACCATTGGTGAGGCCAAGCTCACCAAACCCCGCATCCGCAGGCGAACCTTCGACCGCCTCGATCACGGAGTCCTTATCGTCCGGTATAACACGAGCGACGGCGGACACGATGTCCTTGTCGTCGAGGGCTACGAGCTTCACACCCTGCGTCGCGCGACTGGCAACGCGAATCTCGCTCACCTTGAT
>JANYFO010000364.1 GCA_025362635.1 Gemmatimonadaceae bacterium
ATCTTCAAAGAATTCACGCTCGAGTCGGCGCATCGCTTGCCGCACGTTCCCGCGGGCCACAAGTGTGGTCGCATACACGGACATTCGTTTCGCATTGAAGTGCATGTGTCTGGGCCAGTCGACGACACCACAGGATGGGTAATGGATTTCGCTGACATCAAAGCGGCCTTCGCACCGATTGACGCGACGCTCGATCATCAGTATTTGAACGACATACCGGGCCTAGAAAATCCAACCAGTGAGCATCTCGCAATCTGGATTTGGGAGCGTCTTGCACCGAGGTTAGCAGGGCTGTCGCAAGTGGTAATTCGAGAGACGTGCACGTCGGGGTGTGTGTATCGTGGAGAGGGAAAGCGATAGCGAGATGTTGCTGTACCTCGGTGTCTCCGTGTGAACCCGTAAAACAGAAATCCCGTATGCGCCTGCCGCTCGTCGCCACTCTGCTGCTTCTCGTCGCCTGTGCCCCGACATCCGCCACGCGCACCGGCACCGCGTCGCCCCGCACAACGTCAGCGGCACTCACCGCCGCCGATCTTCGCGTGCGCTTGTTTGCCCTCGCGGCCGATTCAATGATGGGCCGAGCTCCGGGAGACATCGGCGATTTCAAGGCGGCATCATACATTGCCGCTGAATTTGCACGCGCGGGCCTTACACCTGCGGGCGACAACGGCACATGGTTTCAAACGCTGCCGTTCTATCGACGCACGGTCAGTCGGCGAGACACGCTCCGCGTTGACACGTACATCGCCAAGCTGGGTACGGACTATGCGCCGGTACCCAGCAATGCGCGCTATCGCTCCATTGACGGGATAAGCGTGGTGTACGCGGGACTCGCGTCAGATTCAAGCACGTGGATTGATGCAAGCGCTGCGCAAGGCAAAGCACTGTTGTTTGCTGTGCTCGCGCCCGAACGTCGTACCACGGCCAATCGTCGCACTGCACTTCCGTCTTTGCAAAACAATCCACGTTTTCGTGGTGCGACCACACTGCTGGTGGCCGAACTTGACGTCGCTGGCGCGTCCAGCGCGGCTGCGTATCTCACGGGAAACCTCGTGCTCGACACCACGTGGAGCGACGTGCCACCGGTCGTACTCGTGACGAACGCGTTCGCTATTCGCGTGCTCGGCCATGCCCTCGATGGTGCGACATCGGGCACCGCGGGTCGCACACTGCGCGGCGACATGCGTGTGGGAGTGTTTCCTCTGGAATTTGCCGCCCGCAATGTGGTGGGTATTTTGCCAGGCAGCGATCCAACGGTGAGCGGACAATTCGTGGCAATTTCTGCACACAACGATCATGTCGGCTTCGATCATGCGCCGGTCGACCACGATTCGCTGCGCGCATTCAACGCGATCGTGCGGCCGATGGGTGCGGACTCGCCGAATCGCACGCCAACACCCGACGAGCAACGTCGCATCACACACGTGCTCGATTCATTACGGAGATTACGTCCTGCACGACTCGACTCCATTCGCAACGGCGCGGATGACGATGGATCCGGCACAGTCGCGCTGCTTGAAATCGCCGAGTTGATGGCGAGCACACCGCATCCGCGTCGATCGGTGTTGTTTGTGTCGCACACGGCCGAGGAATTTGGACTCCTCGGCTCGGCGTGGTATACCGATCACCCCACGGTAAATCGCGATTCCATCATCAGCGAAATTGATGTGGACATGATTGGGCGCGGCGGTGTGTGCGACCTTCCCGATGCCGGGCCGACATACCTCGAAGTCGTCGGCATTCGACGACTAAGCACGGAGTTTGGGGATGTGCTCGATGCTGTGAACAAAAAACAACCGTTGCCATTTGTTTTCAATCTGACGTTCGACGTGCCCGGTCACCCGTTGCAATACTACTGTCGCGCTGATCACTACAATTATGCGCGCTATGCCATTCCGTCGGTGTCATTTTCGCGCGGTGAACATATGGATTACCACCAAGTGACGGATGAGGCACAGTACATCGACTACGATGGTTTGGCGCGCGTGTCGATGTTTGTGAAAGATGCCGTTGTCGAGTTGGCAACGCGCAGTACGCGACCAAAGCTTGATAAGCCGAAGGGCGATCCAAAGGCTGTTTGTCGGCAATAGCCGTACGATGAACAGCAGCCCGCGCATTGAGTACGTCGAACGGTTTCTTCGCAACGCGTGTCGTGATTGGCGCACGGGTGGCGGCTTCGCGATTTGCATGGCGCGTGGCACGGCATCCCGTTTGTTGCAACAGCATCCGGACATTACGCGCGACAGTATCTACACCGCGATTGCATGCGGCGACGTTGAGACAGTGGAGCAACTGCTTGCCGAGCAGCCGGCACTGGCATCGCAATCCGGCGGCGTGCACGACTGGCCACCGTTGCTGTATCTCGCAAGTGCGCGCATCGAACAGCGCGCCGCATCGGACAATGCGATTGCCATCGCGCAACTGCTCTTGGACAATGGTGCCGATCCGAACGCATTCTATCCGGGAGGTGATGCACGATATCGCTATACCGTCATCACGTGTGTGCTGGGTATGGGCGAAGAACTCGCGCCGACGCATCCGCGCGCACCGGAACTGGTTTCATTGCTCTTTGCGCGAGGCGCAGAGCCGTACGACTCGCAGCTGCTGTACAATGTCTTTGCCAATCACGCGTCACGCGCGCGACTGAACGACGATCTCGTGTGGCTGCTCGACGCCATTTACGATCAATCAGTACAGTTGGGCCGCGCCAACGATTGGAATGATCCCGAGTGGTCTATGCTGGACATGGGCGGCTACGGTCGGGGTTCGCATTATCTGCTGGATGCGGCGGTGCGTGGTAAGCATCGCTGGTTGATTCGCTGGATGCGCGAGCATGGGGCCAATCCGTCGGATTCGAGCGTGCCGGCGACACAAGGAATGGCGGCGTTTGTGGAGGCATGCTTGCAACGGGATCGCGCCACCGCCGCGGCGATGCTCGGCGAACATCCGGAATATCTCGTCGCTCCAGATGCGCTTTTTGCGGCAACGATGCAGGACGACGCTCGCGCCGCGGAGCTGTTGCTTGATCTTGGGGTATCACCGGATATCGCTGATCGCCACGGCGGAGAGCGTCGCGCATTGCACGTGGCGTCGTTCGCGGGTGCAACGAACGTCGCTGCTCTATTGATTGCGCGCGGTGCTGATGTTGACGCGCGCGAAACGCAGTATGGTGCCACACCGATGGGTGTAGCCGTGTGGGCGCAACAGTCGGGAATGATCGCATTGCTGGGTGCGCACAGTCGGGATGTGTTCAATCTCAGTTTCGCGGGCAACGTGTCGCGCATTCGTGTGTTGATGACGGAAAATCCTGCGCTTGCTGAAAATTTTCTTCCCGATGGTCGATCGACGCTCATGCGATTGCCTGACGACGAAGAGATCGCGCTCGAAATCGTAGCGCTTTTCCTCGCCAACGGTGCCGATCCATCGTGGCTCGATGCGAATGGGGCGTCGGCGGCGGAGCAGGCGCAGGAACGGGCGATGCTGCGTGTGGCGGCGGTGCTAGCGGACGCTCAACGGGGAGCATAGGTTAAGCGTTCATGAAATATTCATGTTTGCCGTACCCTCAACTCTTGCGGATGCTCCTCATGTTGCGTGCTGGTTTGCGTTCCACCGTCATGTTCACCGCCACCGTGAGTCTCACACTCGGTGCGGCCAGAGCGGGTGCACAAGTGGCGCCGAAGAAAGCGCCGGTTGTCATCCCGCAGGTCGAAGTGGTCGCCACACGCATTCCACAGGCGCCACATGATGTTCCGGCGTCGATCGAAGTCATTAGCGGCGACAATCTGCGCGCACGCGGCGTCACGTCACTCCGCGAGGCACTCGCGCTTTCGGCAGGCGTCGCCATCGCGCCAGGCGGTGACAACGGTCCGGCAAGCGCAACGCCGGAAATCTGGGGCCTTCGCGAGTTCGACGCGTTTTTGCTTGTGGTGGACGACATTCCGTGGGGCGGCGCGCTCAATCCCGCTGTCGCGACCCTCAGTCTGCGCGATGTGGAACGCATCGAGATCTTACGTGGACCGGCACCGGTCACATATGGCGCAACATCATTTGTCGGCGTGATTCATGTCGTGCACAATGCGGCGGCCGCGACAACCTCGTATCTCAATGCAACCGGCGGCACGTTCGGTACGGGAAGTCTCGCAGGCGATTTTGTTCTGCCGTCGCGCGGGTTGTGGAAGTCGCGCGCGAGTGTCGATATGGATCGTGAAGGCTTTCAAGACGATCGCACGTCATTTGCGCGCGGTCATGCATTGTTGCGCACGGCCAAGATGGAAGATCACGCGAAGACGTGGCTCACGGCCGACGTGAACATCCTCCGGCAGAATCCGGCGAGCCCGCATCCGCGCGAAGGCACAGTGCTGTCGTCTCAGACGCCGCTCGATGCGAACTACAATCCGCACAATGCGTATCTCGACGAAAATCGTGTTGTCGTGGCGGCTGGTTTCGAACGGTCCGTATTAAGCGGAACGACCTGGGGCACCACCGCGTCGTACACGTATTCTGGTCGGAATATCTTTCGCGGATTCCTCACGGATATTTCGAATAGTGCCAAGAATGCCTCAGGTTTCAAGGAAAATATTACAGAAAATCACTTGTACGCCGATTCGCATCTCATCTGGCCCGAATATGCGCACGTGCGCTTCATGGCCGGTGCGGACATCCTTACCGCCAGCGGTGAAGCAAAGGGCGCGACGTTTAACTACACGGCGCCGCTGAATGGCGTATCCGCGCCAAACGTGACGGAGCCGACATTGCTGGACAAAGATGCCGGCAACAATCGCGTGTTTGTTGGCGCATATGGTTCGGCCGAGTGGCGCCCCACGACGCGACTCAATGTGAGCGGTGGTTTGCGGCTCAACGCGACGAACGAATCACGCGGGGAAGGAGCAAGCGTTTCGCATACCAAGCCGAGTGGCAGCGTGGGCATCATGTACGGCTTGTGGGAGGAAAACGCGAATCACGTACGCGTGTTCGCGAATTATCGCGACACGTTTAAGCCGGCGGCATTCGACTTTAGTCTTGCTGAGAACGAAGGGGTGCTCAATCCGGAAACGTCGCGCAGTTACGAAGGTGGGGTAAAGGCGCGCACCATGGACGGCCGCGTAGACCTCGAAGTCAGTGCATTCCACATGGACTTCGAGAATCTCATCACCTCGACCGTTGTGAACAATTTGCCAGCGCTGATGAATGCGGGATCAACACGCTTCCAAGGCGTGGAGCTCGCCGCGAACGTGCAATTGCCGAACGCGGTGTTTGCACGCGCAACGTACAGCATCCACGACGGTAAGTTTGTCGACTTTGTGCAAGCGTTTGACGGAGTGCCAACGCAACTGGCTGGTAAGCGTTTCGAAATGTCGGCGAAAGCACTCGCATCGGCGGGGCTCACGCTGTCGCCGGAGCAAGGATTCATTGCGCATGCGAGCATGAACTACACGGGGAATCGCTATCTCAACAAACGGAATTCTGCGCTCGTGCCCGCGTTCTCGACCATTGATGCCGGCGTTGGATTCCGTACGGCAAAGGCGGAATTTCGTGTCGACGGACG
>JANYFO010000369.1 GCA_025362635.1 Gemmatimonadaceae bacterium
GCGCATCCGACGCTCGATGCCTACTGGCGCGAACACGCGGTGTCGACGAACATCGCGAAAGTGAAAGCGCCGGTGCTACAAATTTCCGGTTGGTACGATGACTCGCGCGGACCGATCGACTATACGAACGCGCTTAATAAAGTTGTCGGGCATCCGTACATCCGGTTGGTGATGGGACCAGGCGCGCATAAGGGTGTCGACTACGTTGCGGGAGAATTTGGACCGCAGTCACGCGTGGACACTCGGCGCCTGCAGTTGCGCTGGTTTGATCACTATCTGTTGGGGAAAGACAACGGCATTGATCGCGAACCGCCCGTCGACATTTTCGTATTGGGCGACAACACGTGGCGAAAAGAGGCAGCATGGCCGCTCGCGCGCGCGGTCAATATGAAATGGTATGCGTCGTCTGGTGGACGCGCGAACACGAGCGCGGGCGACGGGCTGCTTGATACCCTTCCTCCGCGTGGCGCTGTGGTCGACACGTTCACGTACGATCCGGCCAACCCAACTCCATTTCTTATTGATTCACGCGAACTGGAAACATCGCTCAACGAAGATTTTACGGCGCTCAATGCGTCGCGGCACGACGCGTTGGTGTTTACATCGAAGCCACTCACAAAATCCATCGAAGTGACAGGGCAAATGTCTGCCACGCTGTGGGCGGCGACTGATGCGAAGGACACCGATTGGAATGTGATGCTGTTGGATGTGTTTCCCGACGGACATGCGGAGCGGGTGCAGGACGGCGTGGCACGCGCGCGCTTTCGTCAGGGCTTTGACCGCGAAGTGCTGCTGAAGCCGGGAAGTGTTGAGCGATACGACATCGACGTGTGGTTTACGTCGCGCGTATTCTCACCCGGTCATCGGCTGCGCGTGAGCGTATCGTCCGCGCTATTCCCCAAGTATGATCGCAACCTCAATACGGGTGGGAATAACGAACGGGATAGCACGTTCGTTGTGGCGCATCAACGCCTGCTGCATGACACTGAGCATCCGTCGCACGTCGTGTTGCCAGTGATCGTGCGGTAGCGCGTGGTACAATTCGACCTGCTTTCCCGTTGCGGCTTTCCTCCACCTCCCGTTCATATGCGCCAAACACTTCGCAGGCTCGCCCTTCTTTCGTTCGTCGCTGCGCCCATTGCGCACGCGCAACCGTCGAAATCGCCAAGTATTCCGGCCGCAATGTCGGTCATCACTGAGGCCGATCTCAAACGCGATCTCTACAAAATGGCCGGCCTCGAGATGCGCGGACGTGAGGCGGGCACAAACGACGAGATGCGCGCGTCAATGTGGCTCGCTGACGAGATGCGCAAAATCGGCCTTGCACCCGCGGGTACTGACGGCAGCTATTTCCAGTGGTGGAACATGAAGCGCACGCGTGTTTCCACTGTGTCGAGCGCCATCAAGATCGGTGCACGGACCATGATGCTGTGGACGGAGATCGTGCCGAACGGGAATGGAGCGGTAGATGTCAGTGGGACAACGGTGTGGGCCGGCGATGGCAGCGACAGCACCATCGATGTGCGCGGAAAAATCGCGATCGCATCGATGATCGCGCCCGCTACGCCAGTGCGAGCCGAAGGTACATACTCCTTTGAGTATCGCTACGCCACGGCGGCGGTGCAGGCCACCAACGCACGGTTTGCACGACGTGGTGCGCTCGCGGTCATTATCGTTGCGGATTCCACGGCGAACATCGCGTTTGACGGCGTGGCCGCGATTCGCGCACGCGGTGCGTACGACGTCGAAGGTGGCATTCCGCGTTTTGCACCAGTGACAGCGGCAGGTCGTGGAGGGCGCGCTGATGGTGCTGGTGGTCCGCCTGCTGCACCCACGCCGAGCTTTCTCATGCGTCAGTCTCAGTTGTCCTCGCTGCGCGCGGGCAACGAACCGGCATCGGTCAAGATCAATATCGAAGTGTTCGATGCGCCGTCCGTCAACGTAGTTGGCGTCATCAAAGGTACTGATCCAAAGCTGCGTGACGAATACGTGCTTTACAGCTCACACCAAGATCACGACGGCGTGCGATTCGCCATCAATGGCGACTCCACGTGGAGTGGCGCCGATGATAACGGCTCGGTAAGCGTCGCGCTGCTCGCGATCGCGCGAGCATTCAAGAAGCAGCCCAGCAAGCGCTCCGTACTATTTGTCTATCACGGCGCGGAAGAGCGTGGCTTGTTGGGATCACGGTGGCACGCGGCCCATCCGGTTGTACCCTTGGCGAGTATTGTCGCTGTGCTCAACGGCGATATGATTGGTCGCAACAACCCGGACTCCGCGAGCCTGCTGGGCATTCAGCCACCGCATCGCAATTCGAGCGAATTGGTGGAGATGGCGCTCAAGGCCAATAACCTGACCGGCAAGTTCAAGCTTGATTCATTGTGGGATCGTCCAACGCACCCAGAAGGTTGGTATTTTCGCAGCGATCACGTGCCGTACGCGCGCCTTAACGTGCCGGCCATTGAGTACTCCACGAATTTGCACGCCGACTACCACACACCGCGCGACAAACCGGCGGCCATCAATTATCCAAAGCTCACGCGCATGACGCAGTGGATGTATCTCACCGGTTGGTTTGTAGCAAACAATCCGAAGCGTCCAGCAATCGATCAAGGCTTTCAGCTCGAACGGTAACTCGTAACGGGCGCGTATAAGAACAGAATACTCGGGTACGACGCGGATACAACGAATAGCAAGACCTTTTTGGTGGTTTCGTTGTATCCGCGCGATTCCCGTTCAACAACCCTACACAGCGTCTGATAAACTCGAAAAGTTAAAATCCTTCACGCGCAACGCCGGCATCACCTGGCCCGCCGCTGTTCGCTCGGCTTTACCAATTTCTTCAATCTTGCTGAGCATGAACAATGGGCTTTCGTTCCACCGAAAGTTCTTGAGCGCCTGCGTGATCTTGCCCTTCTCAATTAAAAATGTGCCGTCGCGCGTGAGGCCCGTCAGCATCACCGTGCGCTGATCGAGCGAGCGAATGTAGAAAAAGTGCGTGACGAGAATGCCGCGCTCACAACCCGCGATGAGGTCTTCGGTGCTCTTGGTGCCACCGACAAACTTCAGCCCCCCGCCACGACCGCCGCCACCGCCACCGCCACCACGTCCGCCGCCGCTATTGGTCGCTTGCTTGCCCTGCTTCTGCGCCCAAAAACGATCGTAAGAATAATTTTTTAGAATGCCGTTCTCGACGTACACGACGCGGCGCAATGGCAATCCTTCCGCATCAAATGGCTGTGCGAGTAGATCAGGGTCGAAGGGATCTGACAACATCGTGACCCGTTCATCAGCAATTTTTTCGCCCAGCTTCGTGCCACCTGTCGCTTTGCTAAACGTGCCGCGCCCTTCGTCATTCGCGCGCGCGTTGAACGCCCCAACTAACAACGGCATGATGTCCGCGACCGCCTGCGGTTCGAGCACTACCGTCCACATGCCCGGCTCGATTGCCTTCGGACTTTTACTCGCGACCGCTTTCTGTGCGGCCACACGACCAAGGGCCGCAGGCTCGAGCAAACTCCAATCACGCGCTCCTGCACTCGCCCAACCCGAGCCGGTGGCATCCGGTGTACGTGCGGTGGTGGAAAGATCAGCATCACTCGTGCGATGATACGCAAACAAGCCCTTGCTGTTCGCTACCGCGTTTGCACTCACGTTCGCGCGCAAGAATCCTGCAACAAACACCTTGCCGACGCTTTGCCCCGCTGCTTCCGCGGCAGTAATTGTTTGCTGCGCCGCCGTTGCACGCGCTTCGGGCGTTAGCTCTGCCGTCTTCTCGAAATAACTATTTACGGGGACATACGTTTGCGGCCCCAACTCCGGCATCGCCTCCGGATCTTCCGGACTTAACTTTGCCAAACGCTCGGCCAAATCGACTGTACGTTGCAAACTGTCGTCGTCAAGAATGTTTGTAGATGCAGACGCGCGCCGTTTGCCCACCGTTGACGTCACGGTGATTGTCGTGTTGGTCGTTCCACCACTCGTGGTAATTTCGTTACCAGCAAAGCGCGTGTTACCGCTCCAGCCACTCGTAATGTTTACCCGTGTTTCGTCGGCCTTCGCAAATGACAACACACGATCTGCTAGGGTTTTTGCTTGTTCGCGCGAG
>JANYFO010000387.1 GCA_025362635.1 Gemmatimonadaceae bacterium
AGAAATCGTGCAACGCCGGTCTGCCCGTCGACACGTTACCCGAGATTGCACTATTGAAATTCGCGTTATTCGTGTCATTCGCGATCAGCAGTGCCGTTGGTATCGCGCGCCTATTTCGCCGCACGGCTGCGTGGTTCAACACTGGCCGCCTGTTCATCGCGCACGAGACTGAATACGGGAAGCGGCGGTACCACAACGTCGAGCAAGGCATCGTCGGATCGATACCCCACTTCGCGACGCACCGTCGCCGCAACTGCGCGACGCAAATCATCCATCGATTCGCCCGCGTCACCCTCAAGCTCCATTCGGATAGCACGAAAACGACGTCCAGATTGTACGCAGAAGAGTGCGGTGAGTGCTAATTCTCGCTCACACGTCTCGACGCCGTGTTGTTCGATGAGACGCTGCGTGCGCGCAATGGTGGTCGCGCGGGCGTAAAGCTCCATCGCCATATCGGCGAGCCGCTCGACAACAAGTTGGCGATGGACAATTTCCTTCTGGTGTTTTGTGATCGCTTTCTCCGTCGCTTGCGCCAATTCTTTCACATGCCGCTCGACAAAGTCTGCATGGGTGCGCAATCGCGAATTAAACGCAACGGTAAACTTGTCGCGTGCGCCCAGTGCGGACCGTACGCGCTGTGCGGCGTAACTTGAGACGAGCACCCAATTTTGGATGGGATTGCGAATAGCGGTAGCGAGTTCTTTGAGCTCCTCGGCGGGCTCGTGAATGCCGTTGAGGCCGACAAAAAGACGCAGTACTTCGTTGGCTCCTTCGAAAATGCGATTGATGCGTGCCTCGCGTAGGTAACGCTCGTATGGCCACGGTTTAACAAATCCGCGACCACCGGCAACCTGAACCATTTCATCCGTGCTACGCCACACCAATTCACTCGCGAAGATTTTCACACATGCGGCTTCGAGTGAGGCATCTACATGATCTGCGTCAAGCGCCGCGGCCAATGCGCCCACCATCGCATCCGCCGCGTACGTGTCGGACGCCAGCGACGCAATTTTTCGTTGCGTGATCTCAAACGATGCGAGCGGACCACCAAATTGTGTACGCGCTTCGGCATACCGCGTCATCTCACCGACCAAACGCTTGCACGCCGCGGTACATCCCGACGCGAGACTCAGTCGCCCTGCATTCAACGCATGCACGGCCACGCGAAATCCTTTGCCAACGTCTCCCAACACGTGATCGTCCGGCACGAAGAGCTCTTCAAACACCAGCTCCGCCTGCGTCGATCCGCGGATGCCAAGCTTGTGAATTGTGCCATCCACTCGAAAGCCGGGCATGTCCGGTCGAATGATGAAGGCGGTGGGTCGCATCACCGATTTCCCATCACGCATCACGGGCGTTTGTGCGAACGTGACAATCACACCGGCACGATGCCCGTTGCCAATCCAGTGCTTGCGTCCGGTAAGAATCCAGCCACGATCATCGTCCGCGCGACGTGCGTGTGACACGATGTTTTGTGCGTCGGACCCCGTCTCGGGTTCGGTCAGCGCATATGCCGCGAGCGTATCGCCACGAGCGAGCAAGGGGAGATATCGTGTTTTCTGCGCGTCGTTGCCGAAGAGCACGATGGCTTTGCCGCCAAGTCCGCAGTGGACGCCAATCAAAACGCCGAGTGACGGATCGATCGAGGCGACCGCGCCGAAAACTCGGGCATAGCCCGACGTCGAGAGTCCAAGTCCACCGTATTGCGTCGGGATCGAAATGCCCAAGAGTCCCGCGGTAGCAAACGCACGGATGACGGGCTCGGGAATCGTCTCATCTTCGTCAAATTGTCGCGAGTCAATGAGTCCCGTCGCGAGCATGTCATTGAGCGCGTTTGTCAGTCGCCGCACGGTCGCCGCCTCTGCCGGATTGCGCTCGTCGAGCGGCGCGGGATACGGAAAGAGCAACTCGTCGGAAATTTCTCCGGCAAAGAGTCCGCGTAAGAACGACGGTTTGGTAGTGCTCATGAGAACGCTCCACAGCAGAAAACAACGTGATCGACTACGCGTGATTCACGAATCGTGATCGACTGATCACCGACAACAACGAGGCGGCTTCATATCGAAGCCGCCCCGTGGCAAAAGCTAGTCGTTACAGGGACATTCGTCAGGGCGGCGAAGTCGCCGCTGCAGGTGCCGTGACGATGACACGCACCCTACTCGGCCTTCCTTCGTTTTGGTTGTTGGCGTTGAGCGCTTGCAGTGTCACAATTGCTTCCCCCACCAACACACCACCCACCGAGACGGTTGTTGTGTTCGTCGACTGATTGACCAACACAATGCTTGGCTTATCGCTCGTGGTCACAATCGTTCGACCGCGTAGTTCCGCGCCTTGTGCATCGCGCACAAAGATCGTGAACGCGCTACTGGTACCTCGCACCAACGTGAAAACGCTGTCCACTTTGATCGAGTCAACGGGGATTTGATTGACGATCACGTTGGACGTGGCGCCCTTGCCTTCGCTGATCGCGCTCACGCCAACGACACCCGGCGCGATGGCCGTCACACGGCCGGTGCTGGTGACGGAGACTTTGGTCGGATCGTTGGAAATCCACTCGACGATGCGATCGGTGACAACGGCACCAGTGGAATCTTCAACCGTGGCCGTGAGCTGTGACGTTGCACCTTGCAGTAAGGAAATCTGCAGTGGCGAAACACGAACAATGCCCACCGGAATTTTTGTCACGGGGAAGGATACTGTGTCGCGTACCCCTTCGGCGCCAACCGAAATTCGCGCCGTACCGAGTGACAATCCGGTCACGATACCAACGGACGACACCGACGCAATCGTTGGATCAAGACTAGACCACGTGACGATTCGACCAGCCGGAATATTTTGGTTCAGACTGTCCAGCAACGAGACGCCAAGCCCGCGCGGTGCGCCTATGCGCAGTGAGCCCGTTCGCGGCGAAATCACCACTGACACAATGCGGGCATCGACCACCTCAACACTCGTGCTGCAATTCACCTGCGTATTGTTTTGATCGGCAGCCGTAATCCTTGCGGTGCCGGCTTTGCGCGCCGTAATCACGCCCGTACTAATCACCGTCGCGACCACATCGTTGTCGCTACTCCACAAAATCGTACGTCCGACCGACGTCAGAACGTTGTTTGCCGTGTCGCGCAACGTCAGGGCAGGCTGTACGGATGCGCTGACTGTTACCTTCTGCGTTGCCGGCAAAATGCTACAGCTACCGATCGGAATTTCCGTGATGATAATATTCGCATTGCCTTGCGCAGACCCGGACGTGGCCGTGATCACCACTTGACCCGGCGTCAGCGCAATCACGTTACCGTTCTGATCGACGGACGCGATCGATGAGTTGCTCGACGACCATACAACAGTGCGGCCGGTGATCACGGTGCCGGACGCGTTTTTCAAGACGACGGTCAAGGCGCGCAAATTGGTGCGTCGCAGCGTTAACGAGGTTGGCGTGACTTGAACGCTGAACACGACCTCTGGTGTGACGGTCACTTGCGCGACACCGGACTTGCCATCCGCAACCGCGGAGACCGTGGTTTGACCTGGCGCAATACCAATGACGCTGCCATCGATGGCCACGGTGGCAACGGTCGGATCCGCAGACGAGAAGCTGATTTTTTTGCTGCTGATCGAGTTGCCTTTGCAGTCGAACGCGGTGCCCACCACTTGCTGTCTGGTGTTCACGGGAACGGAGATCACTGTTGGCGCGATCGTGACCGTGCAGGCGGTAACAATGGGATTGAGGTCGCAGCCGGCGAGTACGCCAAGGGCGAGCAACGGAGCCACGACGCCAAGGCGGCGAGGCTGGAGAATGGCAAAGGGGGCAAAGACCCGCATGCAGGTCGTCCTATCGGCAATGAGTGAAAAATGGCGTCGAGGGCGACGCATCCTAGAGACGCGCCGTCGGCGCGAGTCGTAACTGTCACACCACGGGAACAGTTCAACGGAAGGTGATGGGACGCGGACAGTGGAGCAACCCAGCGCGAATTCTCACTGGAATTGAAGATGTGATGTGAGTTACGAAGCAATCCGGTGACTGGCCTTGTACCCGCCCCGACGCATTGGGTTCGCGGCCAAATCCGTAATCCCCCCATTCTCTATCTTTATCGCGTGATCCCCTCCGAAAGAGATTCCGCCACCCGCATCGCGTGGCTCCACGCCATCGCCTGGATCGTCGGTGCGTTCGCGCTGCGCACTCTTCTGTCAGCGCTCGTCCCACTCCTCCCCGACGAGACCTATTACTGGGAGTGGACCCGTCGCCTCCAGGCGGGCTATTTCGATCATCCGCCGGGGATCGCATTCCTTATTGCGTTCGGCGTACAGCTGCTGGGAGACACGCATGCAGGCGTCCGGGCAGGACCAGCTAGCTCGGCGTTTGTCACACATGTCGCTGCAGTGGCGCTTGCATGGTTGCTTGGTGGCCGGAAATTATACGGCGCGCAGTCAGCCGCTCGCGCAGCAATGCTGATGACATTGTTGCCGATTGCCACGCTCGGACTGATACTCGCCACGCCAGACGCGGCGCTCTTTGCCACGAGCACGTTGGCGCTTCTCGCGGTCGAACGGGCCCTCGCCTCTCCGCTCCGTTCGCCGGCATCCAGGAACTGGTGGCTGCTGGCTGGACTCGCATTGGGAACGGCGTTCGCCTCCAAATACACGGCAGTGCTGTTGCCGCTCGGGCTCGTGCTGGCATGTGCGGCACATCCCGCGTTGCGCGCACGCTTTCGCGAACCGGGACCTTGGCTCGGCTCCGCCATCGCTTTGCTGATTTTTACTCCCGTGCTGCGTTGGAACGCGGCAACCGACTGGATTTCGTTTCGTTTTCAGTTAGGACACGGCTTCGGTGCGAGTCCGCGCGGGAACCCGCTGTCGCGTGAGTTGGAAATGATCGGCGCGCAAGCAGGACTCGCGTCGCCCATTCTGTTTGTCTTACTGGCCGCCGTCGTGTACGTCGCGTTGCGCGACGGCTGGCGCGTGCGCGACAGCGCCACGCCAACCGACGTAAGTGCGCGTCGATTCGCGCTCGCGGCCACCGCCACCGTGCCATTGTTGTTTTTTGCGGTGAGCGCATGGCGTCGATCCGTCGAAGCCAATTGGCCCGCACTCATCTACCCCAGCGCGTTGACGCTGTTGGCCACGAGCACGGCCCCGTGGGCGCGCGGTCGCGCGTGGCGGAGTGGCCTGGCGGTCGCGGGTGTGCTGCTGGCGCTTGTGGCGGTTCAAGCGTGGCAGCCATTATTTCCATTAGCGCCGCGCAAAGATCCAATCGCCCGTGCATACGGCTGGGACACGCTCGCCGCCGCCGTGGATGCTGCACGCCACGACGACTTTTTCGCCAACACCGCGAATCGCTGGGTCGCCGCGGATCGCTATCAAGATGCGTCCGAGTTGGCGTTTCATCTCCCCGATCAGCCCATCGTGTTTTCACTCAACCTTGGCGGGCGACCAAATCAGTACGATCTGTGGCCCACGGCGTACGAGAACGTCCGCTTCGGTGATGGACTCGTGGCCACGTTTGATGCCGACGCAAACGGCGACTCGCTTGCGACGCGTGTTGGAACGTGGTTTGAACAGGTTAAACCAGGCCCACTCGTCGCCCTCAGGCGGAACGGCGGCCTGGTCACAACGCGACGCGTCTGGCTTTACCGAAACGCGCGCAACGTGCCGCCAACGTCCAAGTTCGTGCCGTCGCTTTCCACCGCGCGGTGAGTTGCGCATGATTCTTAAATGATATGGGCCGTGGCACTTGGCGGCGCCGCTGGTTCGGTGCTGCGGTATTTGGTTTCGCTTTGGATGAAAAGCGTAAAAGCAGATTTTCCGATCGCCACGCTGCTCGTCAACGTCATTGGGTGCCTGCTCATCGGACTCTTCGTTCGCCTGCTTAACACCGCGGGGAGCAGTCCGGTGATTCGTGCCGCGCTTACCGTCGGCTTCTGCGGAGGGTTTACTACGTTCTCGACCTTCAGCGCGGAATTTGTGACGCTGGTCCAAGAAGGCCGCGAAATGCGCGCAGTGCTCTACGTCGTGATGAGCGTTACGACCGGTATTCTTGCCACACTCGTTGGCATGACCCTCGGTAACCGCATCATCGCCGCACGATAGATCGCCGATAACCACGTACGATCGTATTCACTCACAACAGCAGCGCGCCGACATGTCATCAACAGCTCCCACTATTCCGTCCGACCTCGCCGCATGGTGCGTCGCCAATGATGCGCGCGCGCAGGACGAACTGTTCGCGTTTTTGCGCATTCCAAGCGTGAGCGCGCGCTCGGAACACAACGACGATTGCCTCAATGCGGCGCAATTTGTTGCGGACGCGCTCACGCGTATCGGGTTTCGTGCGGACATCATTCCGACACCGGGTCACCCAATTGTCCTCGGAGAATGGCGCCACGCCGGACCGGACGCACCAACACTCTTGGTCTACGGACACTACGACGTACAACCCGCCGAGCCGCTCGAGCTCTGGACGTCGCCCGCGTTCGAACCCACGCTGCGGGACGGTCGTATCTACGCGCGCGGGTCGGTGGACGATAAGGGTCAGCTCTACTTGCACATCAAAGCGCTGGAAGCGCATCTCGCCGTGCGCGGCACGTTACCGGTCAACGTGATTGTCCTCGCCGAAGGTGAAGAAGAAGTGGGCAGCGAAAATCTCGAAGCATTTCTCCAACGGGAACAGCAACGGCTCAAGTGCGATGCCGTGGTGATCTCCGATTCAACGATGTTTGCGCCAGGCATTCCAAGTATTTTGTCATCGTTACGCGGTATGACGTATTTGCAAATTGATGTACAAGGCCCTGCCGGAGATCTGCATTCTGGGATGTACGGCGGCGCCGTGGTGAATCCCGCGATGGCGCTCGCGCGCATCCTCGCAACGTTCCACGACGCCGATGGTCGTGTCGCGATTTCAGGATTCTACGACCACGTGCGTCCGTTTCCTGACAACGTGCGCGCCCAGATGCGTGCGTTGCCGTTCAGCGAGGCAGGGCTTATGCACGAAGTCGGCGTCACTGCGCTTGGCGGTGAACCGGGATACACGGTACTGGAGCGGTTGTGGACCCGTCCTACATGCGAAGTCAACGGGTTGCTCAGTGGTTATACCGGCGAAGGCGCGAAAACGGTGCTTCCGGCGATCTCGATGGCGAAAGTCAGTTTTCGGTTAGTGCCTGATCAAGACCCGGACCTGATCGCACGCCTCGTGCGCGAACATGTTGCGCGCGTGCTCCCCATCGGTGTCACGGCAACCGTAACGGCCCTGCACGGTGGACGCGCGTGGCGTGCCGACCTGCAAGGACCAATCATCGACGCAGGGAAGCGCGCCTTGCAGGCAGCATTCGGTCGCGAGCCGGTGATCACCGGCGAAGGCGGGTCAATTCCTGTGGTCGGCGACTTTGAACGTATCCTCGGTGCGCCCGTGCTGCTCATGGGCTTCGGGCTCCCCGGTGAGAACGCACACGCGCCGAACGAATGGATCAGTGTCGAGAACTATCAACTCGGCATTCGCGCCGCTGCTACGCTGCTCGACGAGTTTGCGGTGGCATTTACGACGTCACGCCAATAGCCGCCGCCACACGGCACGCTAAAAGTCAGACAACAAATCGGTATCGTCGTCAAACGGAATGGCGGCGGACGCCGACACCGGGAACACGTTGTCGCTGGCAACAAACGACGATTCCGCGCGCGGTGCACCGCGTGGCTTCACGCGTGCCACGCTCCGCGGCTTCGACGGTCGACGTGCTTCGCGAGCCGCCGGTGCCGATCGACGGGTGGATGACTCCACGGTGAATTGTGACGCCAGCTCGTGCATCTCGCCTGCTTGTGCCGACAGCTCCGCCGCCGCACTCGCGGACTCTTCGGCATTTGCCGCAGTACGCTGCGTCAAACTGCTAATCTGCGTCATTGCGTTCGTCACTTCGGCTAACTCACGCTCCTGTTCCTTGGCGCCTTCGGCAATGTTCTGCATCATCATGGCTGCCTTCTGCACACCCGTACGAATCTCTTCCAGTCGACGACACACGCTCTCGTTTAATTTCACACCCGTCTCTGCCTTTAATACCGATTCTTCAATTAACGCGGCAGTATTGCGCGATGCTTCCGACGCGCGAATCGCTAGGCTTCGCACTTCATCAGCGACCACCGCAAAACCTTTCCCCGCATCGCCAGCCCGCGCCGCTTCAACGGCCGCATTGAGTGCGAGGAGGTTGGTCTGAAATGCAATCTCGTCAATCGTCTTCACAATCTTGGCGGTCGAATCCGCGGACTTCTTGATTTCCGCCACGGCTTCTGCCAACGACTGCATGCGTTCCACACCTTGCTCCGTGTCCGTCTTCGCACGCTCCATTGTGGCGCGAGCCTCCCCGGCGTCGGCCGCGTTCGCCTTGGTGCGCTGATCGACGACCTTGATACGATTGAGTACCTGGTCAATAGAGCCGGCTTGATCCGCGGCGCCACCCGCCAAATTCTGACTGCCGGCACCAATTTCACGTGAAGCCGCGTTGACCTGCGCGATCGCCGTAGTCAGCGACGCAAATACTTCTGCAATGTTATCGAGCGCCGAATTCAGCGATTGCTTGATGACCGCGTGATCACCGTGATACGTGCCCTCCATGCGAGCCGTGAGATCGCGGTTCGCCACGCGCGTGAGGACATCCTTTGCTTCGTTGATTGGCAATACGACGGCGTCGAGCATGCGATTCGTACCAACCATCAACTCCGCATACGCGCCTTGGTATTGCTGCGGATTGCCGCGCTTGCTCAACTCTCCGTGCTGCGCTGCCTGAATGAGCAGGTGCGCCTCGCCAATAATGCCCTGCAATGTTTCCGACGCGCGATTCATGTTGCGCGACAGCACGTCATGCTCCGAGCGCGGTTCGACTTTCGTCGATAAGTCGCCGGCTGCCAATCGATCGGCCGCATGCGCAATACCCGCCACGTACTGCACCATACCCTGAAATGCCGTTCCAAGTTCGCCAATTTCGTCCGTCGTGATGACATCAATTTTCTGTTCAATGCGACCGCGGGCAATCTCTGTCGCGGCGGTGGACAAGCGCTGTATCGCGCCGGTGATATTGCGCAGCGTACCAATCGCGAGCACGGCAAGCACGATCAACGAAAGGCCAAGCACCACCAACGTGACCAACCGCGCGGTGGATTGCAACGCGCGCGCATCGGCGAACGCCATGGAAATACGTCCGACGTTCTCTCGCGTTTGCGCATTCAATTTGAAGCTGAGGGCAGCGTACTTGAACTTACCCGCTTGTAGGTTGCCCATCATATCCGCCATTGCGCCACCAATCACACCCAAACTCGTGGCCCGCACCTGCTTCGCGTACACGGTAAACTCGTCGCGAATGGACGTGACCGCAACCGAGTCCATCGTGGCGTTACGCGCGAGCGAATCCGTCATGGCGACAAACGTATGTGCGATGCTGTCAGCGATGATCACGGCGGTGGTGTCGCTCGCGCCAACTGCGTCGCGGAGTGCACGCTGATACGCATCCAATCGCACTTCGAGACGGCGACTCACCTCAAGTGCTGGTGAAAACCCCGTCTCGATACGCGTCAATTTCTGTTGGGCGAACGATCCGAGAATGACGGTCGCGCCCAGCGTGACGATGAAGCCCAACGCTGCGACGAACGGTAAGGCGAGGATCTTCGACCGGAGGGTCAACGTACGAAACATTGGCGTCATGAGAAAGGATTGACCCCGCTGCACTGCCCACGCGACGGCGCGTGAAGCTTTAAGGTCTCACCCTGTGGTATCGGCGTGTGTCGTGCGCCGCTGAAGTACGGTTCCGGCTCCGGGATGCGCATGTCTGTGCCGTGCCACCACGGTGGCACGGCACAGATTACGGAGTTCGCCACGCTAAATCGGCAATGACCGGTAAGTGGTCGGAGCCGAGATCCGAACCAAGCCACACGCCAATCGCTCGCGGAGCGAAGGCATTTCCCAAGATGTGATCGATCCGAATACGAAGCAGCGTGCCTTCGCGCTTGCTCCATCCAAATCCCGTACCCGTGGTCTCGAACGCATCGGCAAAACGAAGCCAGTGCCGACGGAAAATTGCGCTCTCCACCGGAAGATTAAAATCACCAACGATGATAGCTGGCATCGTCATGCGACTCGGCGCAGACCACTCAGACGCGCGCTCAGATTCCTGATCGCGGATGCGTGCGTTGAGCTGAATGCGCTTCGGATTGTAGCGGTTCACGATGGATCGGAGCGTGCTCGGAGGGTCACCTCGATCGGTAACAAAGCCGCTCGAGCCCATCAGGCTTTCGAGTCCCTTTCGTGCGGTTTCTAAATGAAGGTTCACGAACGCAAGGGCACCGTGTGGTGACGCGATAACGTACCGCGCGACCAGGCCCGTGCCGCCGAATCCGAGCGTCGAGACTCGCGCGAACGACGCGCGCGGCATCGAGTCAAAGGATTGGATTGGCCATCTGCTTGCCGTACAGAGGTTGGAGTATCGATGATGATACCAGTTCGGCATGGCCTGCAAAGAATCCCACAATGCGCTTCCACACTCTTGAAACGCAATCACCTGCGGTTGTGTGCGCTCAATCATCGCACGAAGATGAACGGCAACTGCATCGCCGCCATTCGTGTTGAAGGTCAAAACGCGAACAGAAATTTCTGGCGCCGGCGCCGGGATCGCGCGCCCGAGCGTTCGCCACG